>DASXPQ010000132.1:0-7212 GCA_036493575.1 Pirellulales bacterium | reverse complement strand
TATTTCGCCAGAGGGCGGATCAAGCGATTATGGTCTAGCTGTTCGATAATATGGGCGCACCAACCGATTACCCGACTTACTGCAAATAGAGGAGTATATAGCTCCACCGGCAAACCGAGATAGTAAAACAACCGTGCGCTGGGCCAATCGACGTTGGGATACAATTGCTTTTGGGCATAAACAATCCGTTCGATTGTGTCGGCCATTGTTTCCATTTCCAGATCACCGGTTTCTTTCGCCAATTGTACGCAGATCGGCTTGAGAAGCGTTGCCCGAGGATCACCTTGTTTGAAGACCCGATGGCCGAAGCCCATAATCCGCACCTTACGTGCCAGAGCATCGTGAATCCAGGCCTCAGCCTTGTCGGATGAGCCGACTTGGTTTAATACGTCAAGGACTCGCGCGTTTGCGCCGCCATGCAATGGTCCTTTAAGGGCGCCAATTGCGGCGGTAACCGCGGAGTGGATATCAGACAGTGTGGAGACCACCACGCGACTGGTAAAAGTGGAGGCGTTAAATTCAAGTTCGGCATAGACGATCATCGAAACTTCCAGCGTCCGAACTGCAGCTGGAGTGGGATCGCGCCGGCGGAGCATGCGGAGCAAATTTTCCGCGAGCGAATAGTGACGGTCGGGCGCTACCGGTTCTTTGCCTTGCACGAGGCGATGCCGAGCAGCCATGATAACGGGCAGCTGCGTAATGAGCCGTTCGGCCTTGCGGAGATTGGCATCGTGGTCGCCATTGTTCTGATCGGGATCCCAATGGGCCAGTAAACTGGCGCCAGTGCGCATGACGTCCATCGATCCGGCGGCCGGCGGGATGCGGCG
The DNA here is from genome assembly GCA_036493575.1 of Pirellulales bacterium. Lineage (GTDB taxonomy): Bacteria > Planctomycetota > Planctomycetia > Pirellulales > JADZDJ01 > DATJYL01. The sequence goes on along the minus strand of DASXPQ010000132.1, from coordinate 6,385 downwards.
CAGAATGTCGATGACCGCCAGCGGCACGGGAGCATTATGCCGCAGGCGTTGGTTAAAAGCGGCCAGCTCGCCAGTGTTAGGCAATTCACCGTACAAAAGGAGATACGCGACTTCCTCGAAGGAGGCGTGCTGGGCCAGTTCCTCGACAGGATAACCACGATAAAACAGGCCGCCGGTTAGGGTACTGATGGCGGTTTCGCCAGCGACGACGCCTTCCAGGCCAGGATGGAATTGTGGTTCCGACATGTGGAGTGGAAAGTATGATGGACGTCGAGGAAGGCAGTTTCGGTTTTCAGGCGCGAATATAGAGATATCTCAATGGCATTGGCAAGGGCGGCGGGGGAATTGAGAATGTCAATCCGATTCAGTCGAGCGAACGAATGCCAGGGGAAATAGGAAATGTCGCAATCGGCGTTGAGTGCGAATGATGCCGCGTTTAACTCGCTTCCACCATGGCGCGTGTACGCGGAAATTGCGCTGGTGTTTGCCGTGTTTTTTTTGCACGGCGCGTGGACAACGCCGGATGTGAATGAAACTGGCTACCTTACCAAGGCACAACACTTTTGGAATCACGATGCGTTTGCGCACGATTTCTTTTGTAATACCGGCGATGCGCATGCGGTTTTTTATTGGGCATTCGGCTGGCTGACGACGCTGGGTTGGTCACTGGATGTGGTGGCGTGGATCGGGCGGATTGCCACTTGGTTCATGTTAGCGATCGCCTGGCGAGGGTTGAGTTATGCACTGCTTTCTAGGCCTTGGTTGGCGGTGCTATCGGCAGAAATATTCATTTTGCTGACCGAACAAGCTTACATGGCGGGCGAATGGATTGTGGGCGGCGTAGAGGCCAAAGGCTTTGCCTGGGCTTTTGTGCTGTGGGCGTTACATGCCTTAGTGCGCGATCGATGGGCATGGGCGTGGTTGTTAGTAGGTGTTGCGACGTCACTGCACGTAGTAGTGGGCGGTTGGGCAGCGGTGTGCCTAGGGATTGTGTGGATTGCTTCGCCGCACACCAGGCCGGCAGTAACAGCGTTGCTTCCCAGGATGGTGGGTGGTTTGATTCTGGCGTTGCCGGGCTTGTGGTTCGCAGCGCGACTCAATGACGGTGCAGATTGGTACACTGTTGCGGAGGCGAGCCGCATTCAAGTAATCGAGAGATTGCCGCACCATTTGTTTGCGCCGGCATTTGAAGCCGGGTATATACCGAGGCACTTGTTGCTGTGGGCGTTATTTGTTTTGCTGTGCACAGCTATGCCGGCCTCACCAGCGGAACGACGGTTGCGGGTGTTTGTGTTTGCCACGATGGGAATCGCGATTGTTGGGTTGTGCTTAGGAGGGTTAGTATCACTGGGTCCAATGACGGTTCAGTCGGGCAACATCGTCGTTCAAGCAGCGGTATTTCTACTCCGATTTTATTGGCTGCGCTTGTCGGACATTCTGGTGCCGATTGGCGTATCGATCTTGGGATTGCGATACTTGGTGGTCCTATTTGCGACACGGCGTATGTGTGCGCAGTGGATCTGCGTCGGCTTAGCTGCGCTATTGCTCTACGACGGCTACAAGCAGGTGCGACACATTCCCCCGATTCTTGATGCGGAGCACTTTGTCACTACACGGGCAGATCGAGACGATTCTTTAACTGATGCCGAGGATTGGCGCGGTGTGTGCCGGTGGGCTAATGAGCATACGCCGCCCGGAACGGTCTTTTTGACACCGACCAACTGCAGCACGTTCAAGTGGTATTCCGGACGAGATGAAGTGGCGACGTGGAAAGATATTCCGCAGGATGCACGGAGCATTGTGAAATGGTGGAAACGCCTGCAGGACATTTCGGAAGTCGACAGTGTTTCGCTGCAAGGAGAGCCGTCGCCACCGGAACAGAGGATTGAGAGACTGCGCAAGTTAGGCGTCCGGTTTGGCGTTGAGTTCGTCGTCGTGCAAAAATTGTCGAGGAAAAGTGAACGAGACCCAGGCGCTGCTTATAGCAACGAAGCCTATGCGGTGTACCGAGTCGATCCTCCATAATGTTGCGCGCTGAGGTATTTGTTTCGTGAATAATGATCTAATCGAACTGTTGAGCAGTCGCTTGCATCAGCCGTTGCCAGGGCTCACGGCGCAGCGGACGATGGAGCCGGAGCTTGGTTACGGTCGTTATGGCGGTCCGGCTTTGCCGGATGCTCGGCCGGCTTCGGTGGTGGCATTGTTGCATCTGATCAATGGCCAGTGGCATTTGCCGCTAATATTGCGGCCGGAATCGCTGACGCACCATGCGGGTCAAATTAGTTTGCCCGGTGGGATTATTGAGCAGGGCGAAACCAGCGAAGAGGCTGCGTTGCGTGAGTTGGAAGAAGAATTGGGAATTCCACGATTTGACACTTTACTACTGGGACAGCTTTCGCCGCTCTTCTTATACGGGACCAATTTTTTGATCACACCGTGGATCGCGGCGCTAGGGGGCACTAGGGTATTTCAACCCAGTGCTGCTGAAGTGGAAGAAATTCTACAAGTTCCGCTAGCGCATTTAATAGATCAGCGCAGCCGTGGGCAGCATGTTGAACAGCGGGGAAGTCTACAGTTTAAGGTTCCGCATTTCGATTGGCGGGGGCACCAAATCTGGGGCGCGACCAGCATGATTTTGGCGGAATTGATGGCCGTGATGAATGAAATCGCCGCGTGATCGCACAACCGTCAAAAAATTAAATGATTTTCGTCCGCCAAACGAACTTGCGGTGACCCGAAAGTTGATGCTTTTCGCCCTGGTGTTTTGGACTTTTGGACCTGCTGTGCCATGCTTGTATAGATGTAACCAGCATTCGCAAGGTGATACTATGTCCGCACCGCACGTGATCCGCTATGAATCGGCAGCTGCACTTCGCGCCAGTGCCGAACAGTGGGACGATTTATGGCAGCGCAACGAAGGGGTATTGCCGACCGGCAGTGCCACCTTGATTGCCGATTGGCTGGAACAATTCGCGCCACAAGCGAATTTTGTGGCGCTGGCTGTCGAGCAAGATGGACAGCTCGTCGCTGCCTTGCCGCTGGTGGAACGGAGGTTGGCGCGAATGATATCGGTTGGTTCGCTCCCATCAAACCAGTGGTGCTGGGCCGGCGATTTGTTGCTGGATTTGACTTGCGATGTGGCCAGCGCTTTAGCAACTCTTACCGGGGAAATTCGGCGATTAACGTGGCCTGTGGTGTGGATCGATGCGATACCGCTAGAAGAAGTTCGGTGGCAACACTTCTTGACGGCATTGGATGTAGCGGAATTGAATCACGCGCAGCAGGAACGGTTCCGGATTGGCAGGGTTGGAATTGTGGAGCAGTTCGATCGCAATTGGGACGCGTACGAAGAAGCGTGGACCGGCAATCATCGCCGACATATGCGGAAGGCGCTGCGGCGTGCAGAAGAAGCCGGTGGTGTGGAGCTAGATCTACGTCGGCCCCACTCCGCAAAAGAATTGGAAATATTCTTACGTGAAGGATTTGAAGTAGAACACCGCAGTTGGAAAGGCTCGCAAGGAAGCTCCGTGGTGGCGTCGCCGCAGATGTGGGATTTTTATCTGCGGCAGGCGACCCAGCTGGCGCAATGGGGAAATTTGGAGCTGGCTTTTCTGCGACATCAGGGCAAAGCCATTGCGTTTGAATATGGCTGGTCGGTGCATGGCGTGTACTACACGCCCAAGGCGGGTTTCGATCATGAATTTGCCCAATTCACTCCCGGACAGTTGCTTCGATATTTGGTTTTGAAGGACGCCTTTGCGCGTACCGATCGTTGGGCTGTCGATTTTCTTGGTCCGCTGTGCGAAGCGACGGCACGGTGGACGACGCAAACTTATCTCGTGAGTCGGCTGGTTGTTGAAACTGGTAAAGTGCGCGGCAAAAGTCTGCTGTGGGCAAATCATCATTTATTAAGCCCCGTCCGAGCGATTCGGAATTGGAAGCGCACACGCAATCAATTCAAGATTGTCGAAGTCGGAACAAAATCCGGCGCGCCCTTGCCCGCGGTGGCAGTCGAAGCGTAATATGGTGCAGCAAGATTTAAATTCACGGCGATTGTTGACGCGCCAAGTTCCATCGCTCCCGCCTGTTTGCGCCTGCCGATGCCACCGTCCAAACGTTTGAAAGCCGTCGTGTTCGATTTGGACGGTTTGCTGTTCAACACGGAAGAACTTTATAATTTTATTGGCGCGGAATTACTTCGGCGGCGAGAAAAGGATTTTCCACCGGAGCTGCTACACCAGATTATGGGCCGCCCGCAACCGGTTGCGCTGCAGTTGATGATTGACTGGCACGAATTGGATACGACGGTGAAGGTTTTGGCGGCGGAAACAGAGCAGTTATTTGCCGAGATACTTGGTCATCGGCTGGATTTTATGCCAGGAGCGGGCGCATTGTTGGCAGCGATTGAAGCGGCCGGCATCCCAAAGGCCATCGCAACGAGCAGCGGCCGGAAATTCACTCGCGATATACTGGGCCGGTTCCAATTGGAGCCGCGATTTCAGTTTATTTTGACTTGCGAAAACATCACGCACGGCAAGCCCGACCCGGAAATTTACTTGCGAGCGGCTGAGCAATTTGGAATTGAACCCGGCGAAATGATGGTTTTGGAAGACAGCCAAAACGGCTGCCGGGCTGCCGTGGCAGCCGGGGCATATGCCATTGCAGTGCCGTCCGGGCCCAGTGCCCAGCACGATTTTACCGGCGCTGCCCTGGTGGCAAATACGCTGGATGACGGGCGGATTTACGAAGCTTTGCAAATTGCGCCGCCATGCTAGCGACAGCGTGATACTTGCCTTGACGATAATTTGGCAAAGCGGTATCAATCTTTGCTGTGGGTTCACTTTGTCTGTCAGGCGGTGGCAAGGGCGAATCGTTCCATCGCGCGCCACGCAAGCGGAGTTTTTGCTAAGGATGGCTACCACACTTGGCGTCGTCGAAGTGCGACGCACTGCCGACGTACCTTTTCTGACAGCTTGCCGTCGCTTGGGCGGAAAATCGTTGTTAGAGTGGGTCGTCCGCCGCATGACCGACAGCTTACGGCTGGACGGCGTCGTTGTGCTGTGTCCGGACGTACCCCAAGCGGCAGAACTGGCCGACATTGTTCCGCGCGAAGTGCCGCTGGTGATTCGCCCTGAAGCGGATGCACTGGGGCGATTAGCAAACGCGCTTGATGAGCATCCGGCCGACGCCGTCGTTTGTGTTGCCGCCGAGCATCCATTTGTCGATCCGGAACTGATCGATCGACTGATTACGACGGCAGATCACCATCCGGAGTCGGATTACATCGGCTTTTGTTCGCGCACTCAAAAGGCGGCGGTCATGGCGCCATTGGGAATGATTGGCGAATGGATTCGCAGTGCCGCGGTACGTCAGTCGAACCTGGCAGCGCATGATCAGCATCAGCGGAATCATGTTGCCAGTTTTGTGCACGCACATCCGGAGCAATTCCAGCTACGGTTAATCCCGGTTCCACAGGAATTGGACCGAGACGACTTACGGTTAACCATTGCCGGTGAAGAAGATTGGGAAAACGTGCAAGCGATATTTGAAGCATTGGGGCCGGAACAGCTCGATTATCAATGCATTGCGTCCTTGCTAGATCATCAGCCGGCGTTGCGCCAACGGATGGCGGCGCTGAATCGACTTGTTGGTGCGGCGTAATCGAAGCGATTGCAATCTGCAAAGTCCAAGCTGATTTTCCACCGCCGTTTTTTCTGTGGCTCGGATGCTATCATCTTTGAGCGCCACTGGCGGGCTGTAGAACCCGCAGAATCGCTAATCTTTCACGTGCGCCGGAGTCGATGAAACCAGAGCACACCGCGTCTTTTCACGTGTGCTGAGCACTGACACGTGCTTTGGGCAAATTCTTTTCCCGCAGTTCCCGCGATTTTGCCCGCGCTGCTGAGTTAAAAAACCCGCGCAGGAGGATTGACCCATGAAGCGCTTGCTAGGATTGTCTGCATTGATATTGGCCGCCGCAACTGGCTGCCGGATGTGTGCCAGCCCGTACGACTATTGCGGCCCAGTGGTGGAGTGCGGCTGCATGGGCGGCGGCGATTACGGCGGCGGCTGTGGTAACGGTGAGCCATCCCAGGAAATGATGGACGATCATAGCGCGCCTGTGGAAGGGGAGATGATTGCTCCGCCGAATGCTCCCGCGACACCGACGCCGGCAAATTCAAGCAGCTACCATGGATCAACCGGAAGAAGGTTTAATCCGACGTACGCCGCGAGATAACAGACAGCAACGTGGAAAGTCGAACTCCACAGCACGTCTTATCTGTGTTCCATTAAACAGCGCGTCTTCAATCCAGCTGCCAGCCGTTGGGGAGTGTAGCACCGCGCAGTAGTACCGGTATGCCGTCGACGATCATATACTCGGCGG
>DASXPQ010000131.1:0-4544 GCA_036493575.1 Pirellulales bacterium | reverse complement strand
ATTCGAAAATGCCAAGAAGATCGTCCGAGGAATTTTCCACGGGAGTGCCGGTCAGGGCCCAACTACGGCGACGGGAAAGTGAGCAGACTGCCTGGCTGGTGACGCTGCTGGAGTTTTTAATCCGCTGGGCTTCGTCGAGCGCGACGAGATCGAAATGCAAACCGTGGTCGAGAATAAGGGGTAGGTCGCGGCACAGCACTTCGTAATTGGCGATTTTCACGGGCATCTCCGTCAGTTGCCATTGCCAAGCCCGGCGGCTGGAATCGCCTTCGATTACGGTGACGGGAATTTCCGGTGCCCAGAGCGCGAATTCGCGGTGCCAATTGGTCACCAGTGGTTTAGGACACACCAATAGCGCGCTGGTGATTTCGCCGGCGTGTAGGAGCATTCGTACGGCCGAGATGGCCTGCATGGTTTTGCCCAAGCCCATTTCGTCGGCCAGCACAGCGGCAACACGGGGATATAAAAAGGCCACGCCCTGCAGTTGATAAGCAAACGGTTCGAGTGGGAAGTTCAGGCCAGGGACGCCGGGACGAGCAATTAATGTTTCCAGTGATGGTTGCAGCACGTACTGCAATCGATCGGAAAGTTTGACAACGTCATGGGGAGGACGGAGCAGCGTGGAACGGCGGGTGGAACCGGCGGGTCGATCATCTCGTTTGAAATCAGCGGCGGGCTGCGCGTTCGGCGAAGGCACTTGGCCAGTAAACATGAAGGAAGCAGAAGAATTGTTGGTGACGAACGCCGGTGATTTGACGCGGCGCTCGAAACGAAAACTCTGCACCGCGGGCTTTGGCGTCAGGATTCGCGGAGATAGCACCCCGGGCCGGAGGAGCTGCGTCGGCACGGAGGTCCGGGTGGCCAGCATGTTTGAATCAAGGGGAACACAACATACTGCCGGCGGCGCAACGGGCAGCGCTGCGAAACTTGTCACCAGAGAAGAAGATGTCAATTGGCTCATGCAGCTTTGCCGGTTGCGCGCTGCGCTTCGTCGATAGCTGCGCGAATGCGATCAAACGGTTCGCTAAAATCGAACCATTCCTCGCCGGAGGACAGACGCTGCAAGAGTAGTGCGCGATCGGCAGCGTAGCGCTTGGGCACCCATAAATGATTGTGGCCGACCGTTAGTTCATCAAACTCCTGTTGTGCAGTGAAACCGCGTTCATCGCCTGGCAAAAGCTCTGAACCGTTTGGAGACGTGGCTGTGTTCGATGGACCGTGCGCCATCATGGCAGCGGGCAGTTGAATGTGCTGCCGAACGGCGAGAGCAGCGTGCTGATCAACTAGTACTGCCAGCGGCAACTGCTGCGAGGCATTGATTAACGTGGCCCCGATCTGCTCGCCATATAAATAGGGTTCCAGCGTAGGGCCGTACAAAATTTGCTGAGCACGGTTGGGTTTGACCGGGGCCGTGCAATGGAATTCCAATGGCCGGCCGACAGAGTTGAGCAGCAAATAACCGCCAAACAGGCCATGAAGCTCATGCTGGACAATGGCTAGGAAACCTAAGGAAGGAGTGGAATCGCCTGGCATTTAAAGCATCCTAGTTTCCCCAAATTCCCGATGGAGGGGGCGTTGCTAGCATTCGCCAATATGGGAAATCGCAGCTTACGAATGAGCCGTCTTAATTATCGGCTGGCGCTCGGATGGGATCGTGGCAGATTGTGCCGATACCGACAGCTATCGTGATTAGATTTAGAAGAAGGCAATTCAGATTGGACGGCGAGTTGCCGACGATCGCGGGCTCCGGCGCTGGGTGCGGAGCATGGCCGGGAAGGAATTGGGTGCTGGCGTAGGGGACGGGATTCACTGCAAACGGCACGGGATCGGATAATTGAGCACTTTTCAGGAGTCGCCAAAATGTTGGCATCCGCCGTCTGCAAAGTAGTGGCACTGATGGGAGGTGGCTATTATATTAAAGGATTAACCCCGTCTAGCCTGAGGACACGTTTTCGATGACTCAACCTGCCCGGCCTGCCGCTCCGCTGTATACGCAGATGGACATTACCACGACGACGCCTCCCTCGCCGGCGCCAGTGTCAGGCGCAATGCCTGACCAGAGCCAATTGTTGCACGATATTTTGATGGCGCTGGATCGGCAGAACGAACTGATGGAGGAACTGATTGCTCAGGTAGGTTCCGGTCAAAAGCAAAGGGCCAGCGAGCTTTCGCAGTGGAAGGAGGCCAATCCACGGTTGGCGCATCATTGCCGGGTGGCTTCGGAATCGTTGGCGAAAGTGCAGACAGAGTTTTTGGCGACCTTGACCACGGAAATCAACGACAATCCTGAGGCGCTGATAGACGGGGAATTCTTCCTGAATGAATTCATCGATCGATACGGGCCTCGGTTAGCGCATTTGAACGGCGTGCTGCAAGTTTTGGCGCAACTGGGAAGTACGCCTAATCCGACCAATAGCTAGTAATCCATCCCAATGGTCGCCGGCGGCTCCGTGAGGAAGCGGATGTGGCGGCGGCCCCCTCGTTGTGCGGAAGCGACCGGACGGATTGTGCACCGGTTTTTCCGCTGCTTGCCATGCGCTGCGAATTTGCAGTATTTCGCTTTTGCCGTTTGGCCGCCCCGGCCTCAGCTACGTTGTGCCTGGCTTTTCTGCTGACTGGGTGCAACGAGCGCAATGAGCGCTCCGCGCTGGCGGTGGCTTTGCCGAACGTGACGTATGATGCAACCGAGGCCAGCACAGCGAGCCAGAATTGGCCGACCTGGCGCGGCATTAATAGCTCAGGAGTTTCTAGCGACAAAAACTTGCCGGTTCAGTGGACAACCGTGGAAGGCATTCGGTGGAAGCAAACGGTGCCGGGGCGCGGCAATTCATCGCCGGTGGTATGGGGTGATCAGGTGCTGGTTACTTCCGCGGTGGGCGAGGGAGAGACAAACGGGCTCGTCGTGCAGTCGCTTGATCGCCGCACCGGCAAGTTGCGATGGCAGACTGATGCAGTCCAAGCTCGGGGCAGTTCGCACAATAAAAACGGTTATGCTTCGGCATCGGTGACGACGGATGGTGAAAAGGTGTTCGCATCGTTTGGCGGCGCAGGATTGTTTGCCTTCGACTTGGCGAGCGGACAACGAAATTGGCACGCCGAACTGGGTGAACTGGACCATCAATGGGGCAGCGCCTCGAGTCCTGTGCTGGTGGGCGATTGTGTAATTCAATTGTGCGATGCTGAGAAAGATTCGACGCTGAAAGCATTCAATAAAGCCGATGGCAGCCCGATGTGGAACACGCCGCGGCCCAGCACCGGATGTTGGACCACGCCCGTATTGGTGGAAGCGACGGATGCGACCGGACAGAAACGATCGGAACTGATCGTGAATGGGACCGGCGTTGACGGTGCGGGGGCGGGCTACGTGATTGCCTATGATCCCGCTGACGGACACGAATTGTGGCGCGTGCAAGGGACGACCGATGTGGTTTGCCCTACCGCGATTGTGGGCGGCGGCCTGATAATTAGCACCAGCGGGCGAAATGGCCCCATCACGGCGATTCAACCCGGCGGCAGCGGCGATGTCACCGCGTCGAATGTGATTTGGAAACATCCTCGGGGCGGCGCGTATGTGCCGACCGGAGTTGCCTATCGGAATCGCTTGTATACTCTGGCCGATGGCGGCGTGATCAGTTGTTTGAACTTGGGAAATGGTGATGAAATCTGGCGCGAGCGGCTGCGGGGCAATTTCACCTCCAGTTTGGTTGCCGGCGACGGACATATTTATGCCGTGAATGAATACGGGACGGTGTATGTGGTGGCTGCGGAGGATCAATTTCAGTCCCTGGCAACCAACGACATGCAAGAACGAATGCTGGCCACTCCCGCAATTGCCGGAGGCGATATCTTCCTGCGGACCGAGACGCAGCTATACTGCGTGGCTGGGCATAACTTTGCGACCACGCAGGAAGTTTCTCAAAGCGAACGCAGGCCTTGAACTTGTAACCCTTCGGGCTGTTGTCTTCGATGTCTCTTGTCGAACTTGTTCAAGTGCGAACGACCGATGGCGTACGGCTGGATGGTGCGCTGGCGGTGGCCAGACATGCTGATTCGCCAGCTAGCGTTTCTACCGATGTTGTTTTAGCAGTGCATGGCACCGGCAGTAACTTTTATTCATCGACGCTGTTTGAAGGATTAACGCCGAAGCTGTTGGCCGACGGAATTGCCGTGTTGCGGGTCAATACTCGCGGGCATGATGTCGTGAGCATGGCCAGCACTCAGCACGGACCGTTGCGGCTAGGGGCAGCGCTGGAGCACGTGGATGATTGCCGGCACGATTTGATTGCTTGGTTGGAGTTTTTAGCGTCGCGAAATTATAAGAGCGTGGCGCTGGTAGGCCATAGTTTGGGCGCGACCAAAGCGATCTTTACGGCCGTGGGCACGGCTCATCCGGCCTTACAAAGGCTAATTGCCATTTCGCCCCCGCGGCTATCGCATGCCCATTATCTGGAATCGGAACGGCGCGAGCAGTTTTTGGCGCATTACCGGATGGCGAAAGAGCACTTGGCGGCCGGGCACGGTGAGGCGTTCATGGAAATTAGAAC
>DASXPQ010000130.1:0-5171 GCA_036493575.1 Pirellulales bacterium | reverse complement strand
TAATCTCTTTACCGCTGGCCACTACCGGCCGATCCAACATCGAGAATGCAGCTCGGGGCGGCGGTTCGTTTTGTTCAGCCCAGGCGCGCGTGTCTAGCGGCAAGCGCTCAAAGCGCCGATCCGCGGCCAGCTTTTCCTGCACCGCCTCTGCATCGGCGATGGTGTACGTGAGCGAGATTTCGTCAACTTGTCCGTCGGATTCTTCCTTACAAAGCACCTGAGCCAGCGCTTCTGCCTCCACCGCGTCGTCTAATGAAACCTCGAGAGCTGCAAATTTTCGCAGCGCTTCGACCGCTTCTGAATATTTGCCCAAGAAACTCCGCACTGTGGCCAAATTTTGCCAGAAACCCGGCGAACTGGCGGCTTGAGCCGTTAGAGCGGCCCAATCCTCGGCCCCTTTTTTCCAATGGCCTAGGTGAGCCTCGTCCAACGCTGCTTGAAATGCTCGTTCCCAGCTGGCGCCCTTAGGCGCCGCTTCAAACGGCGCCGTGCTTTTCAGAAGCACCGAGACTGCCGCTGCGCCTTCCAATTGGAGGAGCGTCGAAACGGCCCGTTCGTCACGTCCTTGCGATAAACCTAACTGTAGTTGCATGTGTGCTCTGGCTGGCACTACGTGCCCCGCCGATAGCAATACCATCGCCAGTGCACCGATAGCATCGTACACGCGGGCTGGCATTTCCGAGCCACATGCTTCGATTGCTTGCTGCAGCCAGTCGATGCCGGCGAGCGGGTCGCCATGCGTGGCAACTTGCAGTGCTTTCTCCGACAGAGCGACACAGTTGGTCGGATGCTGCTTCAGGAACGAAGCCAGCGTGGCATCCGCAGCCGAATCGCCCATCGCGGTTTCTAGCGAAACTCGCATGCTCTCCAAGCATGCACGCCCCGGATACTTCTCGTCCAGTTTGCGGACGTGGTCGAGTGCTCCAATCGCTTGCTCGCCTTCAAGCATCCGCTGCAATTTATCGAGTTCCTGCACCAAATCGGGACAGCAGAACTTCACTTTCTTACCGGTGCCGCCGGGACACGGAGAATAAGGATCAATGGGCATAGCGCTGGTGCTTGAGAGAGGAACCCGCAGTTAAACATGAAATCTGCATTCATGCATGCGCGAGAAGCGGCAATGGTAGCACACGGCTATCGTGTCGTATAGCTTTAACTCGTTACATACAAACTTGTTGAGAAATACGTAATTTACGAAGCCTGGAAAGACCCAGAGAATTTTACGGATTCTAGCGACTATTCCTGTGGCATAAGCCCTGCGGTGTCCGATTCTTTTGGGAAGAAAAACCGGATCGAGCGGTATCCGGGAAATGCGGTTTTGACTTTTGTTTGACTCAGCAACCTGGTTTGGAGGATCGTGGAGTGAAACTCGCGGCCCTACATCACGCGGCAATCGGCGCAATCCTGCTTTTGGCTGTGGGACAATTGCGCGCCCAAATGCCGGAAACTCTCCCCGAACCAGCCAACCGTGCGTCCAGCATATTGCAACCAACTCCGCCATCGGTGGAAAGCTGGTTCGAATCACCACACAACGACAGCACAACGCGCTCTGACAATGCAACGCACTCTGCACCCGATGATGTTCACTTCAGCGATACTGACTTCAGCGGCGCGGGGCCAGGCCCCAATCCGCATGTGTTCCCGGCCAGCTCCGGCTACTGGTGGCGCAACGGATGTTGGTACGGCGAGTTTGATTTCCTGGTTTGGCATCGAACCGAACCCGCTTCCAGAAATATCGGTTTGGAAGTAGCCACTAACACCCAAACGGGACAGAACCAGCTGACGGGGAACGGGCTGAACCTGAAAGGCAATGCCTTGCCGCTGCAAGCTGGTGCCAGCGGCACGTTAGGATATTTCCTCGATCGTGACTACGAAAACCGCGATCACAGCGTCGAGGTCAAGTACTTAGGATTCAACAACTGGGAAGGGGACAATAGCCTCAAGACTCAACCGAACATTGGCGCAACCACGTTTGCATTGAACATTGTGCCCGCCAATCAGATCTTTGCCGGCTTCAGCAATGCCAGCCAATTCGACACGAACTATCGATCCGACCTGCAAAGCCTGGAGTTGAATTATCGCATTCGGAACCGGCCGGGGCGCGATCAAATGCTGATGGGCCCCGACGGATTCTGGTCTAGCCACGTCACCACCGGACGAACCCAATCGTTATTCGTGGGCCTCCGTGGCATCTCAGAAGAAGAACAATTTCTGATGACCGCCATCAACCCAACCATCACCGGATTTAACGGTAATTACCAACTCAATACGAAAAACCATTTGCTCGGCGTTCAAGTCGGCGGCGACTGTTACGACGTGCATGAAGGCTGGTATTGGGGTCTCAAGGGCGATGTCGGCATCTATTGCAACTTTGTCGATGGCTTCGCCAATGTTGTCGGAAGCGATCCTTCCGCGACAACCACAGGAACGTCGTCAAATGTGCAAAATAATGCTACCGGTCAAACAGCCGCTTTCTTTGGCGAACTTGGCTTCTTAGTCGGTTACAACATCAACGATCACTTGCTAATTCATGCCGGCTGGGACCTAGAACAGCTTGGCGGTCTGGCACTGGCAGCTAACCAAGTTTCGTTTACCACGAATTTGTTGTCGTCCACGCCGTTTACGAAAAACGATGGCCAAATCTTCTACAATGGCTTATCGCTAGGCGTGGATGCCTACTGGTAATACCAGTTTTGAATCGATCTCCTGTCGGCTCAATGAACGTTGCCGAACGGCGGTTCGCAAGCGGCAATCCAATAAAACAAAGCCTGGGGTTGCGACCCCAGGCTTTGCTGTTTTTCATAAGCTGAATGGTTCGTCACTCGCCGGACGGCGGTCCACGATGGTTGCCATCATCGGGTGGCGGGCCTCGGTGATCACCTTCACCCGGCGGTGGCCCAGTGCGTCGGCCGTCTCGCGGCGGACGACCATCGTGATCGTCGTCTCTCGGCGGCGGACCATCCGGTCCTTTACCTGGTCCATGCGGTCGCATCCGCGGTGGACCATCTCCCTGCCCGTCCTGCATACGTCCAATTTCTGCTTGCAACATTTCCAACCGCCGATCCAGCCGTTCCAACCGCTCCATTAATTCCGGCGGAATTTGTCCGGGCATCATCATCGGACCGCCAAAACCGCCGGGCCCTTCTGGACCGCCGCGCGGAGGCGGCCCCTGCTGGCCATCGCGAGGCGGACCACCGCCATCGTGCGGCGGCGGATGATGTTCGCCATCGCGCAGAGGCGGATTTCCGTCGTGCGGGGGAGGACCACTGTTGCCCTCTCGCGGAAACGCATTGCCGTAAAGCGCCGGAAGGTTGAATCCTGGCGGACCGCCCATCGGCATCCCTTCCACGCGCATGTTAAATCCAGGCATCGGAAATGGCATCGGACCGCCGCCCAACATCCGCTCGACCTGCGGGCGCAAATCGTTCGGCAACTTGTCCAATTCTTTGTCCGACACTTCCCATTTTTCGTCGCCGCGGCTCACGGTAATTTTCGCCGGTTCCTTTCCGTGCCGAACAATGGTCACGCTTACATTGTCGGGCAACTCAGGCCGCGGTCCCCCACCCGGCCACATGAAACCGGGCCCAGGCCGGGCAAAAATTTGAGCGTTGACTTGTGGACGTTCTGCTGGAGTGACAGAAATGGTTTGCTCTTTGCCGCCGCGAAGTATTTTGAGCGAAATTTCTTTTCCTTCTGTGGCATTCACCGCCTTGATGAGATCCGAAAGACGCTTCAATTTCTCGTCGCCAGCGGAAACAATCACGTCATGTCGTTTCAACCCTGCCTTCGCTGCCGCTCCCTCACCTGCAACGTGCACCACCACTAATCCTTCGTCGTCCTTCAGTCCCAATTGAGCTTTCAGTTCCGGCTGGGCTTCTCGGCATTCGACCCCTAGCCAATACTTGCCGCCGTCTTGATCCGACATGGCATAAGCGACCATTCGATCGACAGCAGCTTGTTGATTCTGGAAAACCTGCCGTTCTCCGATTTCCGGCCTTGGTCTTGGATGTGGCCCAGTATCGTCCTCATCCGCGACGGCTGATTTTAGTTGCGCCAGCGCACCGCAGAAAAGTATGATTGCGACCATTCCTACCCAACCCAATCGTCGTTGCCATAAATCGCTTTGCATTTGAAATACTCCCTTAAAATTCTGCGCGACCGACGGTCGCTGCTTGATAACCTGATCACTGACGTCTGATTCCTGCCCCCTGTCCATCATTGCCAGCCGCCGTTGTCGCGCACTTCGACATAATCCATCGGCAAAACGGCTTGAGTGCCGTCCTCAAGTTGCACCGCGTAATAAGCACGGTGTTGTTCGACTTCGTGCCCCGTGCTTTCCAGTGCTTGCCGCGCGACCTCGGACAGCACCGGTTCTTGTTTTTCTAACATCGTTTTCATTTCCTGCTCGCCCGCAGCTACCAGCGGCACTTGGAGGGTTTGTTCGCTCATGCCGTCGGCGGTGGGAATAGTCACTTTCAACGCCTGCCATTTGCTGGAAGCTCCATCGGCAGCGCCCGCCGGCACCGCACTTTCACTGTTCGCCACCGTTTGTTCTGGCGGCGTCGCCTTCACTTCAGGCTGAGCCGCCACGATTTTCTCCGCGCGCTCGTTTACCAAATTCGCCGGCCAGAAACTGCGTGAGACAATACCGAGCGTAAATGCCAGCATGACCATGGCCGCCAATGCCAGCCAGCGAACTCCGGGCATTCCGGCGGCATGCCGACGATCGGAACCTTCGTGTTTCACGGTTTCATCCGCCGCAATCATTCCGCGGAAATCTCCTCGCAACGCTTGCAATTCAATAAAGGCTAGCGCGCAATGCCGCCAACCGTCGGGTTGCGATTCTAATGTGGTCAGCAACTCGCGCTGGCCGTCGGCGTTCAGTTCGCCATCCACCAAACGATCCAACTGTTGCTGTAAATTGTCGGCGTCACCCAACATGTCTGTCGAATTGTTCATCCTTTCACCTCAATCACGTTCAAAGCAATCAGCTCTATTCTTAAGCGAGCTCGCGCCCGGTGTAGTCGAGTTTCAACCGCCGAATGACTAATGCCCAATCGCTCGGCCAATTGGCGGTAGTTCCAATCTTCGGTGTATTTCAGCATCAAAATTTCCGCATCGCGCGACTGCAAACGTGCCAACGCCTGGCGCACCAGCACCTGACGTTCGTC
>DASXPQ010000129.1:0-3340 GCA_036493575.1 Pirellulales bacterium | reverse complement strand
GATGTCGTCAGCTTGCAGCACGAGTTTGGTTTGTATCCCGGCGAGTGGGGCGAACGTATCCTGCAATTTGTGCGCGCTTGTCGTAAGCCAATTGTGACGACCTTCCACACCTTGTTGACTCAGCCCGATCCACTTCCCCGGCACCTGATTCAACATCTGGCGCATCACAGTCACGGCATTGTCGTGATGACGAAGGTGGCCCGTCGCTTGTTGCATTCCGTATACGGCGTAGCGGAGAGCAACGTGCACGTCATTCCCCATGGTGTGCCGGCGGTGCCTTTTGAACGTGACGAGCAACAAAAAGCGCGATTGGGCTTCACCGGGCGGCAAGTCATCTGTACGTTTGGATTAATTAATCGCGGCAAAGGCCTGGAATACATGATTCAAGCGATGCCGCAGATTGTGGCTACTTGTCCGCAGGCCATGTATTTGATCGTGGGTGCCACTCACCCGCAAGTGAAGCGCCAGGAAGGCGAAGTATACCGTGAAAGCCTAATCGACATGGCCCAAAAATTGGGCATCGGAAATCATGTGAAATTTATCAACCGATTTCTCAGTCTCCCTGAACTTTTGCAGCACCTTCAAGCGTGCGATGTATTCGTTACGCCGTATCCGGGAAAAGACCAAATTGCTAGCGGAACCTTGGCGTATGCGTTAGCGGCTGGGCTAGCGGTAGTGAGCACACCCTATTTGTATGCCAAAGAAGTGTTGGCGGATGCCCGCGGGTTGCTGGTGCCCTTCGGACAGAGCTCTGCATTGGCCGAGTCGACAATTCAGTTTCTGACGGACTCCGCTTTCCAAATCGCAACTCGGCGCCGGGCTTACGACTATGCTCAACCCATGGCTTGGCCCAACGTAGGCCGAAGCTATTTAGAATTATTCCGTCGTGTGGTGCAAAGGAATGATGCGAATCGGGAACCGCGGCTTCCTGGAGCATTTCCCGCGCTGAGAAAACCACTTCGAAAATTTGACCTCGCACCATTAGGCCAATAATGCCCATTCACGATTGGATTATTTTGGATCATCTGGACCGCATGACCGATTCCACGGGTCTGATCCAACACGCAATTTACAGCGTTCCACGCCGCGAAAGCGGTTACACCACGGACGACAACGCCCGGGCTTTGCGGTTGTGCACTCGGTTGTGGTCCCACGACCCAGACAATCGCATGCTCAATCGGGTTACCACGTATCTGAGTTTTTTGGAACACGCTCGTTGTCCAGTGCGCGGATTTCACAACTTCCTAAGTTATCAACGCGATTGGTTAGATGCCGGCGGCACCGGTGATTGCCAGGGCCAGGCGGTCCGCGCGTTGGCCGAAGTGCTCGCCAGCAATTTGCCAAATGGATATCGCTTGGTAGCCCGCGAGTTGATCGATAGCGTTCTGCCAGCGCTGGCCGAGTTGCGTAGCTTGCGCGCACAAGCATATGTGATTTTAGCATACGGCCACCTGTGGGCCGCCAGAGTCAACGACATCGAATTACTGGAACCGGTCGCTCGGTTAGCAGCCCAGCGGCTGGTGGAATGCTACCGCCGATCGTTGCGATCGGATTGGCAATGGTTTGAATCGCGACTGACTTATGCCAACGCGGTATTGCCACATGCCTTATTCGTGGCAGCGCAGATCTGGCCGAAAGAGGATTTTGCCGAGGTCGCCGATTCGTCATTTGTATTCCTCGAGCGTGCGACCACGTGGGAGAATATTTTTTGGCCAGTTGGCAATAGCGATTGGTATTCTCACGGCGAACACAAATCGTTGTACGACCAACAGCCGATTGAAGCCGCGATGATGGCCGACGGAGCCCTGGCTGCATTTAATTTGCTACGAGACGAAAAGTACCTGTCAATTTTCTGCCGAGCGCACGATTGGTTCCACGGGCTGAACAGCCTTAAGCAGCGATTGATTGATGCCGAGTCTGGCGGCGGCTGCTTCGACGGTATTCAACGGTCCGGGCTGAATCTGAATCAAGGAGCCGAATCCACGCTGGCTCATTTGTGGACCGAGGTCCACAACGTGGAAATGCAACTTGCGGTGAACGATTCGCTGGAAGCCGGAGTTGCAGAAAGATGAACTCACGTAGTTTCAAGACGGAACTGTTTCAATAAGGAGAGGGAAATCCATATGCTGAGAGAATCGAAGCCGCCGAATTTGTATCTGGAGCTATTCCATCGACATCCCAGTAATCCAATTCTTTCGGCTCAGGATTGGCCTTATCCTGCACACACGGCTTTCAATGCCGGCGCGTGCCAGATAGGTAAAGAAACGGTTTTGTTGGTCCGCGTCGAAGACCGCCGCGGTCATTCGCACCTCACCGTTGCCAGGAGCACCGATGGAATTTCGAACTGGCAAATCGATGCTAAGCCTAGCTTTGCTCCCGATCCGGCGAATTTTTCCGAGGAAGCCTGGGGGGTCGAAGATCCGCGACTAACCTGGGTCGAGGAGCGCAAAGAATGGATTATTGCCTACACCGCCTTCTCTCCCAGCGGGCCGCTCGTATCGTTAGCCGCAACCAAGGATTTCGTCACGTTTTCGCGGCTTGGCCCTGTGATGCCTCCAGAAGATAAGGACGCCGCTGTCTTTCCCCGAAAATTCGGCGGCCGCTATGCGATGATCCATCGACCGGTTTCCGCCGGCAGTTCGGGCGCACACATTTGGCTGTCGTTTTCGCCTGATCTCACACATTGGGGCGATCACCACATCCTGCTCCACGCGCGGCGTGGCGCTTGGTGGGACGCCAACAAAATCGGGCTGAGTCCGCCACCGCTGGAAACTCCGGAAGGCTGGTTAATTTTGTATCACGGAGTACGAAACACCGCCGGCGGATGTTTGTATCGCTTGGGACTGGCTCTATTGGATTTAGAAGATCCGTGCCATGTTCTCCGTCGCAGCGACGAGTGGATTTTCGCGCCGGAGATGCCCTACGAGCGCCAAGGAGATGTTAGTGGGGTGGTCTTTCCCTGCGGCTGGATTTTGGACCAGCCTAGCGGCACAATCCGTATCTATTACGGAGGCGCCGATACCTGCATCGCTTTGGCAACCGCCCAACTCTCCGATCTGCTTGATTATTTGCGCGAATGTCCCGCGCCTTCAGCTCGGAAAAAGCCCGGCATGACACTGTTTGATTGAGAATAATGCGCATCGAAACTCCCCTGCATAGAGGAACCGCGGGATCACACAATTTGTGGCCGCCAGTTGTGCTAACAGCCGATAACAGAGAAGCGGCAATAGCAGATTAAGTTGGCCTCGCAAAAGAACTGCAAATGAATCTTAAAAACTGGGAAACAACCATCAGCCAGATTGTAGATGAATCCAATCAGCAGCCGCAGGAAGCTGGCAAG
>DASXPQ010000128.1:0-7801 GCA_036493575.1 Pirellulales bacterium | reverse complement strand
TGGCCAGGCCGCCGACGATGAGTTGGCGGTGGAAGCTGGCGGCGCCTTCTTTCACCAAGTCAGCGGCTTCGGCGCTGGGAAAGCGGCGGTTAGGATCGGGCGCGACCAATCCGCGGCAGAAATTCATCAGTAGTTCGTTGCAGGTGACTTCGGCCGGTAAAAATTGCGGCAGGCGCTGGGCGAGGAAGCGCTTGGCTTCGAGCAAATCTTTATAGGCTGACATGCCGGCAAACGGCGGCCGGCCGGACAGCATTTCGACCAGCACGTAGCCGAGGCTGGCCAAGTCGGCGCGGGGAGAACACTCGCTACCCTCCAGCACTTCCGGCGCGGCATAAGTGGGCGTGCAAGTGCGCATGGGGGGAACCGCATCCATGGCGAAGGCGGAGCCGATGTCGACAATTTTGGCGTTGCCGGTGCGCTTGAGCATGATGTTCGACGGCTTGATGTCGCCATGCACAATGCCGTTGCGGTGCAAGGCCGCCAAAGCTGCCAGGCATTCGCGGACAATATTGACGGCAATGCCCGCCTTGATGCGCGGCTGGATTGGACCGCTGGTAATAATCACGTTGTTCAAGTAGCCCCAGCGTTTTTCGCTGACGCGCTGGCGAACGTTGTCCAGCATTTTGTGCGTGAGGAGTTGGCTCAGGTCGTAGCCGTCGACCCATTCCATTTCCATCAAGCGGATGCGGTTGCGGTCGGCAAAGTTGTGCACGTCCAGCAAATTATCTTGCTGGATTTGCGAAACGCGGGCGGCGACGTCGGCCATGCGGGCCATGGCTTCGTCGTAAGTGCGGGCGTCTTCGTAACGCTCCGGAGAAAAGATTTTTAGGGCCACCGGCACGGTGAAGCCATCGGCGCCGCGGCGCTGGCTCAGGTACACGACACCCTGGCCGCCGGAGCCAAGCAGACGCGACAAGCGCAAATGCTCGGTCCAGCTCATGCGCTGCGAATCGACCAGCGTGATGTACCGATTCAGCAGCTCGTCGGGACATTTGCGGACTTCATGTCCGCCCTGCGTGATCGTGAGCTTGTTTTCAAGGAAGAAGGTGGTGGTCATTCGAGCGGCGCATCCCCGGGTAAAATCAGCTTGTGCATCAAAGGTGACCGTATCTTAGTTGGAAGCGCGCCTGTGGGTAAAGACAATCAAGCTAGCAAGTAAGTAGCTGCGCAGGTAAGTCAAAATGCGAAGAGAAGAAAGCAGGCAAATGTGGAAATGTTGTGCGAATTAATACTGCATTTACTTCTCATTATATCTTGGATTTTGCCTGACGGGAAATCCAAGGTGCTTGTCGACCAAATTCAGCAGGGGTTTGCCATTTAGATAGCGGCCCAGGTTGTCGCAGAAGAAATCGGTCATGTTGTCGATTCGCCAGCGGCTTTGGCCGGCGACGTGAGGCGTGATGATGACGTTGGGCAAATACCAAAGTTTGCTGGTCGGCGGGAGCGGCTCTTCGGCGGCGACATCGACCACGGCGCCGAACAAATGGCCCGACTCTAGGGCGGCGACTAAATCGTTCTCAACGACAAGTTTGCCGCGCGCCATGTTCGCGAGCACCGTGCCGGGCTTGAGCTTGGCAAGTTTTTGGGCGTTGATCATCCAGCGGGTTTGGTCGGTCAACGGGACGGACAGAATTAACACATCGACGGCGGTTAAGAGGTCGTCCAGCCGATCGGCGGGCCACAATTCGGCGACGTGGGGCGGCTTGTCAACCGGGAATAAATCGGTGGCAAGGATACGAGTTTTGTAAACGGCCAGCAACTCGGCTACCCGACGGCCGACGCCGCCAAAGCCGACGATGCCCACGGTGCAGTGATGCAGGTCCCGTGTTGGCCGGCGAATGTACTCTTTGTTTTGTTGGGCGCGGAAGAAAGTCGGCAGGCCGCGCAGCAGGCCGGTGACCATGGCGATGGTATGTTCGGCCACCTGATCGGACAGCACGCCGGAGGCGCTAGTGACGATGATGGATGAACCAACGACGCTAGGTACCAACAAGTGATCGAGTCCGGCAGCGGAGGATTGAATCCACTTCAGCCTTCCCTGCTGGACCACGCCGTCCCAATCGACGGGCACTTTGGGATGGCCGCAGAATACATCGCAGTTGAACAGTTCCTGGGCGACGTATTCCTGGCCGGCGTCGTAGATTTCCGCTTGCGGGGCCGCCTGCTGGATTTGTGCCGCGTGCTGCGGTTCGACGGGATAGCAAAGGACAATGCGCATCGGTAGAGAGGCGAGGATTACGGGAGAAGTGCCGAGGGGGCCAACCTAACAGGACAGTTTCAATCGTAACGGGTGCAGCATGAATCTCCCAGTGGCTGGTTAGCGGTGGTACAGCCAGTTAGAATGGTAGGTGGGGAGCGTATCTGTTCGCGCGTATCAGTTCACGCTGAGCAGCCGTCTAGCACTTTTGAACGCGATATTGGTTCGCCGAGTGTATCTGGAGGCATTTTTGAATCCCCGTCCTTATCGCATCGGTTTTTTGACCGTGCTGCTGTTGGTGGCGCTGCGCGTCGTCATGGGGTGGCACTTCTTTCAGGAAGGGCTGGCGCACAAGCACGATCCGCAGTGGTCGAGCGCAGGTTTTCTGCGGCAGGCGAAAGGGCCACTGGCCGAGCAGTTCCGCCGGTTGACGCCTGGATATCATCGTTGGGATGAATTGTTGGCGGTGCCACTAATGCCGCAGCCGTTGCCCACGGAAGGCAATCCCGAAGGAAAACCAGCAGACGCAGGCACTAAAAGTGCCCCGCCCGATGAAAACGCGGCGACGCTTCCGAACGAAGGCAATCCGCAAGGCGGTTCCAAGGATTCCGCAGTTAAGGCCACAACGCCGGATTCGCCGATTTACGGGCAGTGGTATCGGGAAATTGAGCGCGATTGGGGCGCAAGGCGGCAGGAAATTGAGAACTTTTATCGGTTCAGCGACGAACAGAAGGGGAACAGCCAAAAGCTGCTGGATCGTTATCTGGCCGAATTGCGCGATCTGCTACACGGTGCGGAAACCGATATGGCGGCTTACCGACACGAGCTTTATCGCAACGGGCAAATGGCTGCACAACCTGGGGCGGACGAAATTCCGAATTTGAAAGGCCGCCTGGCCAAGCGAGAGCAAAATCCATTCACCGAGCCCGGCATGTCGGCGGCCAGCAATCCTGCGGATTGGCGGGCGGATGTTGAAGCACTGGAGAGCGGCTGGGGCCGAGAAATGTTGGGGCTGCGAAGCGACGAGCAAATTAAACTTGGCCCGCTGGTCGAAGCGAAAACCGATCTAAAGAAAATAGATACTGCGATCACGTGGCTGCTGATTGTCGGTGGCGGATTATTGATGGTGGGATTGTTCACGCGGTTGTCGGCACTGGCACTGGCATTGTTTTTGATGGCAGTCATTGCGACGCAACCACCGTGGATCGCCGGCACCGTAGAAACGTATTACCAAGGCGTGGAGTGCGTTGCGCTGCTGGCGTTGGCCACTTCGCCGGTCGGCCGCTGGGCGGGGTTGGACTTTTTCGTGCATTACGTGTTGCTGTGGCCGTTTAGGTCGAGACGACCAAATCGCTGATTAAGAAATTATTTCTGCTTTCATTGCGTTAGATCCATGAATAGTTTGACTCCTGAAGAACGTGCGCTGGGTAAAGAGAATTTTCAGGCTGCCATTGGCAGCGAGCTGACTCGCCGCGAGTTTCTGCTGGGCACCGTAGCGGCTGGCGTCGTTTCCGGCGCGGGCCTGGGAGCGATGTACTTCAAGTACACAAAGGTCGATAAGCCGGTGCGCGTGGCATTTTTAGGAACCGGCGATGAAGGAGGCGTGCTGATCGGTGCACTGACGCCGGATTACTTGGAAGTGGCGGCCATTGCCGACATTCGCCCGTACAACGTGCATCGGGCTTTTCATGGCGATTATTCCAGCCCGAACGCACTGAAGGTGCGCACGGGTTTGATGTCCAAATACGGCTGGAAATCGGAAGACGAAGCGCGGCAAAACGTGAAAGTGTATACCGACTACAACGAGCTGATTGCCGACAAAGATAAGCTGGGCATCGACGCGGTGATCATCGCCCTGCCCTTGCACTTGCACGCGCCAGCGGCGATTAAGGCGATGCAGTCGGGCTTGCACGTGCTGACTGAAAAATTGATGGGTCACAGCGTGGCCAATTGCAAGGAAATGGGGCGCGTGTCGCAGCAGACGAATAAATTGCTGGCGACCGGGCATCAGCGGCATTACAGCGTGCTGTACGACAATGCGGTCGATACCATTCGCCGCGGACTGATTGGCGACGTGCACTCCATTCGCGCTCAGTGGAACCGCGGCAACTTGCCGGGGCATGATAGTTGGCAACCGCCATTGCCGGGGGATAAAGAATTGACCTTCGCGGCGGCGAAATTGCAAAACGATTTGAAAAACGCCAACGGCCGGGAAATTGATTCGTTGCAAAGACGGCTGGCTCAACTGCAAGCGCAAGTGAACGACCTCACCGACAGCCAAGCGCAGAGTTACGGCTATGCCGCAAAGACGCTGCCCAATGGTTATAGCCGAAGTGCGTTGGAGGAGTTAATTCGTTGGCGGCTGTGGGAGCGCACTGGCGGCGGTTTGATGGCGGAATTGGGGAGTCATCAGCTAGATGCGTCCGGCATTTTCATCAGTGCGATGGGTCCGGAAGGGGGCAAGGCGTTGCCGCTAACGGTGCAGGCGGTCGGGGGCCGATCGCTGTTCCCCATGGATCGCGAATGCGAAGATCATGTGTACTGCATGTACGAGTTTCCGGCGCCGGGTTACTTCCAGGACGGCAGCAAAACAGAAGTAAAAGATCCTAATCGCAAGGTCGTAGTCACGTATTCATCGATTAACGGTAACGGCTTTGGCGATTACGGAGAAGTAGTGCTGGGAACCAAGGGGACGCTGATTTTGGATCGCGAGCAGGAAGTGATGCTGTATAAGGGGAGCGATACCAAAACCAGCATTGGAGTGGTTAAATCCAAAGACGGCGCGCCGGTGCTCGATACCACGGCCAGCGGCGGCGCCGCAGCGGCTGTGGGAAAACTGGCCCTGGGAGATGGCCCACCGAGCCGTGGGTACACGGAAGAAATTGAACATTGGGCCTGGTGCATTCGGCATCCGGACCCGATGAATTTGCCGAAGTGTCATCCGAAAGTGGCACTAGGAGATGCGGTGATCGCTCTGACGACGAACGTGGCACTGCGCAATCCCGCTGAACGATCGCGCATTGAGTACCAGCGCGAATGGTTCGACATCGATCGGGACGAAACGCCGGACGGCTCGAAAATTGACATGAGCCAATACAGCTAATCGCGATTGGTTTTCGGCCGTTTTTCTGCACGATCTCTATGCGATGTTGCGTTCTGGCAACGTGGTTGCATGGGATGAGGTTGAAGCGCTCTCTGGCTGGCGCTACGAGCTATGCTTGGGTTGAGTCGTCATCTCATCCAATATTCATGCGCCTAACAGAGAACAAATTCATGAACATCGCCGGCAAATATCAATGGACCATTGTTAGTGCGACTGCGGTCGCTGTCGCTATGTACTTCACTCTGCCTTGCAGCAGTTTTGCCCGGGGCGGCGGAGGCGGACATGGTGGCGGGCACGGCGGAGAACATCATGAAGCTTCGCACCATGAAGGGGAACATCATCCGTATCATCCGACCGAGCATCATTTTGCCAATCACGATGAGCATCATGACGATCACCATTGGAATCACCATCACCACGATTGGCACTACGCCGGCTGGGGTTGGAACCCAGGGTTTTGGGGTGGTTTAGGTTTGGGTTATGTCGGCGGAAGTTATGTGGGCGGCTGGGGTGGCGGCGATACCTACGTCAATAACTACGGCACAGATAATACGCCGGATAACTCCACGACAGATAACACCGCCAACTCTGCAGCCAGCGTGGCTGACGACAATTCGCCCGGCAACGACAATTCGGCTCAAGCCGCCAACGCGCCAGAAAAATTTCCCGTCGACGTATGGCCGGAATTGGGCGTCAGTACGTACTCCGGCGAATATGGCCAGTCGAAAGGCCTGGTTGTGGTGCGCGTGATGCCGCACAGTGCGGCCGACCGTGCCGGTTTGGTGCCGGGCGACGTCATCTTGCAGTTTAATGGCCAGCCGACGCCGGACGATACGGCGCTGGAAACCATTCTCGATGCGGCCCATGGCGATTTCAAACTGTGGGTGTGGGATGCACGCACCGGTCGCAAAAGCGTCATAACTGGCGCGCTCGATGCGGAAAACGATGCCGAAGCGCAGAAAGCACCCGGCTGATCTACGATTCTCAGCTCGACCGAGACGATCGTAGCGGCGATGCCCGCGGCGCAAACTTCGCGTGCAGCGCCAGTGGATTGCTGATGCTGCGTGCGGCTTAGGTTGAGACCGTTCTGCCGACGATGCAACGGATACGGGCCGGCTTGTTTTGGCGATGGCCCGAATTGTTGCGCGGAGGTAGCGATGTTTCGTAAAACGGTAACGGCGGCGGGCGTGTTTGGAGCGGCGATTGGCGTACCGTATGTGGCTAGTAATTGGTCGCAATTGAAGGCCAATGTGTTCGGCACAGGGGCGCCGAACTCATCGGCCGGCTCGTACCAGCCAATTTCCGCGTCGGGTTATTCCGCCGTTCCGGAGCTTCCCGCGTTATCGCCCGCCGGCGTTCCGCTAGGGTCGGGGCTCAATCCGAAGGCGGATGAAACGCCCATCATCGAAATGACGGAAGCCTTCCGCTGGGAAGTAACGCCGCAATCGGTGATGTCGCACTGGCCGCGCGTTTCGTCCGGCCTACCAGGCGAAAATCTACAGGGAATGCGCGTAGCGTTGATCAGCGGGCTTCGCATGGACGACGTGGCCGGCTCGCTCACCTATTATTTCACCGCTGCACAGAAGTGCGCCAAGATTACCTTTTCGGGAACGACGGGCGATCCGAGTCGACTTGTTGGGCTACTGGTTGATCGTTATGGCTTCAAACCGGTCGGCAGCACCGATCCGGGCGTGATGCGCTACGAAATTCGGTGGATGGGCGATGCGCACAGTTGGTTGATTATCCGGCCGTCCGCGATTGTTCGCTCCTCGTCTCCGTATGCTCGCTATGAAGTGCAGGCGAGCATCAACGATCCCGCGGTGAAGTAAGACCCGCGAACTGTAATCTCTAAGTCGACGTGCGTTCGACGCTACGGATTTTGAGCCGCTGGTGGGTTCACTGGTCGTCCCGGGCCGCCTGGATCGCCGCGCATTTGAAAATAAAAAATGGCGACCACCGCAATAATGACCATCGCCAAAAACCAATAACGGTGTCTGTGCAGAAAGTGATACATGGGTTTCCTTATCTAGAATTGTTTTGCAGAAGTTAGTTTACACTTTCATGCCAGTGTGTTCCGGCTGCTCTGGGCCAGCGATGATCGAAGCCACAATCGCCGTCCCCAACAGTCCGGCAATCACCACCAGCGAAATCCAAGAATTGTCTTTAAACACATGTAAATCGAACCAATACTCCGCAATCATTTTTGCGCCGACAAACGCCAGCACGGCTGCTAGGCCAAAATGCAGATAGCGGAACAGACCCATCACGCCGGCTAACAAAAAGTACAACGCCCGCAAACCAAGGATGGCGAAAATATTGGACGTGAACACAATAAACGGATCTCGCGTTACGCCGAAAATGGCCGGTACGCTGTCGACGGCGAACAACACGTCGCTGCTTTCCACGACCAACAGCACCAGAAACAGCGGCGTCACGCACCACCGGCCTTCCTCGCGCACCACAAAATGTTTGCCGTGTTCTTGCTTGGCCATCGGAAAAAT
>DASXPQ010000127.1:0-4802 GCA_036493575.1 Pirellulales bacterium | reverse complement strand
ATCTTTTGATTCTCGGGCAAGCCAACTCTTTAACTCTTTCAAATCCTGTCCCCAGTCCAGCGAGCTATCCACTAAATGCCGATAGCCGTTCGCCGGGCCGCCAGCCAGAAAATTAAAGTACGCCAAATAGTCGGGCCAAATCCACACCGCTTCCAGCGCTGACAATAACAATCCGCCAATCAAAAGCACGCGGGCGATCACAATCAATCGATTCGTCCGCTCAGGGGCTTCTACTGCGTTGGCCTTGCCGCGTTTGGTTGCCACAGGTCTTGTCGGCGGTTTCGGAATCGACTGCAGCCAACACGCCGCAACTCCCGCCAAAATAAACATCGGCGGATACGTCGGCAGCAAATGTCGCTGCCCAATGTTTAAATGGCTCGCTAACGAAACAGTCCAATACACCCCTAACAGCACCAGCACGGGCGCCAGTGCATACATCCGACCGGTCCACGACAGTTCAAACCACGAAGTTTGTTCCTTCTTCGGATCAGTATTCTTACTCTGCACACGCCAGAACCAAGCGCCCCACGCCGCTAGAAACAAAATCACAAACACTTCGACTGGTGTTTTCACCGCCAGGCAATACGGAAAAAAAACAAACTGGCCGTGAGTACTGAATTGTCCATTCATAGAGCTTCGGCGGATCTCAGCCTTGGCAACAGTACATGCAAAACCGTACAGAAACGGCTCCGGCAATAGGCCTCGATCGCCAAGGTACTTTGTGACGGGCACAATCAATCCAAATTCCGCCGGAATTCGGTCCAATGGGTGGTCCAAATTTTGATTTTCTCCAGCAGCAGGGTTTAGCATCGAATATCGGAACCCATACGACCCCCAAATAATCAAATCGATCATCGCCGCCTGAACGAGTAGCACCACGCTAAACACCGCCAACTGCTTCAGCCGGCCGTTAATCTCTCGGCGTCGCCCCACCGCCCAATGCAACGGTTGATCATTCAATAACCGGATCGCAAGCAGCAGCAATATCATCGGAAAAATCAGTACTCCGGAAAACTTCGACAACAATAAACCGGCCACGCTGAAACCGGCGAGCACCAAAGACAAGACTGATATGCGGTGCAACAACGTCCACCACGTCCACATCGCCGCGCTGAAAAAAAGTGCGGCGGCTAAGTCCGTGGTCATCAAAAAGCCATTCGCCAATATCGTGGG
The DNA here is from genome assembly GCA_036493575.1 of Pirellulales bacterium. Classification (GTDB taxonomy): domain Bacteria; phylum Planctomycetota; class Planctomycetia; order Pirellulales; family JADZDJ01; genus DATJYL01. The sequence goes on along the minus strand of DASXPQ010000127.1, from coordinate 3,629 downwards.
AGAAAACGCATACAGTGTCAGACTGATCAGTCCGCCTAATGCGCCAAACAATTGCCGTGACCAAAAATACACAATCGCGCCCAGCGCAACGCTCAGCAGGCCCGTCATCACTCGGCCCTGGAAAATCATCGAATCGGCGTCGTTTCCAGACTCGTACAGAATCCGGTCCGCAAAATCATATCGATCATCTTTTATCCACGTTGGTTCGTCCGGCGGAGGATAGTAATCACCCAGCAGCCACGCCGGCAGCGCCATCCACCGTTGTGGCCAGTTGCCGCTTTCCGAATTAACTCGATAGTCATTCGTGACCCAATAACTAAATCCGCCCGCCAGATGCACCCCTTCATCAAACGTGGGTGATTTGCGGTGTACAGCGCTCACGCCTAACAAGAAATGGCCCGCCAACAACACGCTCACCAGCCACCAACTGAAAACAAAACCGCGAGCCCAATGAACCGATGATTGTAATTTTGCTTGCATCTTGGCGAATGTCACCTAACAAATTGCACTATCTCATCGTGTCTTGCAAATCCTCATAGTGTCAATAAGCTTAGCGTTGTTCATGCTTTGAGCTAGAGTTGACCAGGTGCAATCGAAGCTCATGCTGGCCGATTCAACAGTGCTTGCTCATGGCATCATCCGGTTCCGAAATCTACTTGTCTGTCATCATTCCAGCTTATAACGAGAGTTCGTGTCTCGGCCGCACGCTGGATGTCGCTCGCAAATTCCTGGTCGACCAACCTTTCACCTGGCAAGTGGCGGTCGTCGACGATGGCTCTTCAGATCAAACGCCCCATCTGGTCCAAGCCATCAGCCAAATCGACCCGCGTGTGCAATTGCTCCAATATCCCCACAACCGTGGCAAAGGATTTGCCGTCCGTTACGGCATGCTGCACACGACCGGAAAATACCGTCTGTTCATGGACGCCGATCATTCCACGGCAATCGATCATATCTCGCAGTTCCTGCCCTTGCTCGAAGCCGATTGCGACATCGTCATCGCCTCGCGGGCTCTTGCCGAATCTGAAATAACAATTCACCAGCCTAAATGGAAAGAATTATTGGGCAAACTCGGAAACCGCTGGATTCAATGGTGGGCCGTTCCCGGCATCAACGATACTCAGGCCGGCTTCAAGGCATTTCGGGCCCAAGCAGCGGAAAAGATTTTTCCGAATTTGACCATCGACCGCTGGGGCTTTGATGTCGAAGTGCTTGCGCTGGCCAAACACTACAAGTACAAAATTGCTGAACAACCGATCCGCTGGGTCAACAATCCTGAAACCAAGGTCACCGCGCTCGCCTACCTTCAAGTCTTACGAGACGTGATGAAGGTTCGCTTCAATATTTGGAGAAATCGTTACCCAGTCTAAACAGTCGCCTCTCGGTCAAATATCCACAAGCCCGCTGCCCAGCGCAACCTGCGCCCTATACTTCTAGTAGGCTCCGCCGCATCGTAATTGGCTCATATGTGGGCTAGCGGCATTAGATTCATTGACGTGTAAGGAACGGCGTTGTGCAACGCTTGCTAGCTCAGGCCGCCATCGTTTTTACGACCATTGCCCTGGCCGCCAAACTGGCTGCGGCAAACGACCTCCAAAACGATTTTCAACGCCTGCAAGGCGCCTGGACTCTGTACTACTCCGAACAGGATGGCTCAAGTTATCTGCCCGGCGGAAGTGTGCAGTTGTTGGTCAGCGGCAATCGGTTTATCGTCGCCCCAAATACCCCCGCTGCAACGCTTGGCCAGTTCAATCAAGATCAAATGAGCTGGCCTCGACAAATCGATTACATGCCGCTTACCGGCCCCACGGCCGGCCAGATTTATTTGGGAATCTATGACGTGATCGGTTCCGTCCAGCGAGTTTGTTTTTCGCCTCCCGGCCAACCGCGGCCAACAGACTTCAACACCTATCCGGGCAGCGGCAGGATTCTAAATGTCTGGCTCAAACTGCCGTAACCATCGCGCACTGATATTAGTGTGCGGAAACTGTACGGCGCAAGTGCGCGAGCGATTACCGCACAACGGCGCAGGTTCAATCTTTCCTAAACTGCCAAAATTCATTGGCGGCTTGCATTTCCCTTCCTGGCGCGATAGGCATATGGTTGCATTAAGTCGTTTGAACCACATGTTTAGCAAGCGCATCCACCGTGCCTCGCAACATAGATGATTGGCAATCCTGAGAATACTGCATGACGGAAGCCGCCAAATCGAAACCCGCTACGTCAAAGCCTGCGGCCCAAAAGCCCGCGCCCAAACAAGCTTCCGATACTGCACAGCCGGCCGCAGCAGCCTCGCAAAAATCGGCTGCCAAAACTAAGCGGATTTTATTGGTCGATGACGATCAGGAAATCGTCGAATCCATGCGCTTGGCCCTACAAGCCAAGGGGCACGAAGTGCTAATTGCTCGCGACGGAAATCAAGGCTTGGTTTTGTGCGAACGCGAAGACCCCGACTTGGTCATCCTCGATATGATGATGCCCAAGCGCAGCGGCTTCTTGGTCCTGGAAAAGCTCCGCCGTACTCGGCCGATACCATTGCGGGTAATCATGATCACGGCCAACGAAGGCAGCCGTCACAAAGCTTACGCTGAAATGCTCGGCGTCGACGACTATATCCGCAAACCATTCGCCATGGACCGACTCATGGACAGCGTCGAACGCCTGCTCGCCTAACCGCCTGTTTGCCTCACCGAACTTGCAAAAGCGACCTTGTGTCCTTTTTCACAAGCCGGCGGAAAGTTACGGATTTCATCCCGTTGGCACAGAATTTGATATTGCTTCGTTCCCGGTTTCTGGAAATACTTGAGATAGTGGAAATTTTGGCGAGCTCGTGTCGCATTAAGGAAGCGCCTCAGCCCGCCACGAACGAGAAGTAAGGCTCCCGCCGGTCAAACCGCCTCGACACCACTCTTCTGCTCTTTTGCAACTTCTCCCGCGCTTGCAGAAGTCTGCGAGTCCTTTGGTCGTTTTGCAGCCGTTTTGGCTGCCTGCTAAACGACACAACCATTGGAATTTTAGGCCTTTGCTTGCTTCGCAGCCCCACCCATACCGTTGGAGCTGCGCACTGGGAGCCGTTCGAAGGCAGTAAGTGATGCTGGCCCAGCCTGGCCGCCGGGAGGTTCTTCAATTTCCATTTGGGCGTGGAGGGCCTCGCGTCGCAAACTCCCCGCCTTGGACCCGCACCCCTGCGGCGCGGAGGATATGCCATGACTGGCGGCCGTGAAATCGTCTCGCTCATCGGACAGCGACAAGACCTGGACCAATTCCGAAAGAAAAACTGGGAAGGCACCTTCGACCAATATCTCGATCTGGTGGCCCAAGACGGACGCGTCACCCGCAACGCCTTCCAACGTGTCTACGACATGATTCTGTCGTACGGTACCGAAACGTACGAAGTCGCCCGCGAAAAACGGCTGCACTTCAAATTCTTTGGCGATCCCGATTACAACGGCCGCGATGCCGTGTTTGGACTCGACCAGGCCCTCACGCAATTGGTCAATGCCTTCAAAAGCGCCGCCCAGGGCTACGGCATCGAAAAACGTGTCCTCTTGCTACACGGTCCGGTAGGCAGCAGCAAAAGCACACTGGCTCGAGTGCTGAAAAAAGGTTTGGAGCGCTACTCCCAGCAC
>DASXPQ010000126.1:0-3689 GCA_036493575.1 Pirellulales bacterium | reverse complement strand
CTTGATCCAAGGCTGTAACCTTCTGAGCTTCTTGGTTTCGAGCCGACAGAATGATCAGCGGCGATGTGAGCCATTCCCGTAGTTTTTTGAGCACGATCTGGCCGTCAATGTCTGGCAAACCAAGATCGAGTATTACGAGATCGGGTGGCTTTCGTTCGGCTGCTGCGAGCGCAGCGTTGCCTGTTGACACTTCCTCCAATCGGTAACCAGCGGTCGATAGCGAAGTGCGCAGAAACTCTCGTATTGCCGGATCGTCTTCCACCAGCAGGATGTATGGCTTGCTGGAAGCTGTGGGTAACATGATTTATCTTTCGGAAAGCGATGGGCTTTGGGTCATCGCCGCTGTTGGTGATTGTTGTTTACAGGGTAACGAGATCACGAATTCAGCGCCGCCAGTGGGACGATTAGCCGCCGTAATACGCCCACCGTGTGCTTGAATAATTCCCTGACAGATTGCCAACCCCAAACCGACACCGCGCCGACCATCGGGCGTAGCTGAAGTAGCCCGGAAAAATTTATCGAATACTTTGGTTTCTGTTCCTGGCGGCAGGCCAGGACCATTGTCGGCAAAATGGATTTCAACGCGATTTCCAATGCTCTTTGCCGTGATTTCGATTTCAGTTTCAGCCGGAGTGTAGCGGGAAGCGTTCTCCAACAAATTGACAAACGCTTGCTCCAACAAAAATCCATCCACAAGTATTAGAGGAAACGATTCCGGTATTTGGACTCTAACAATGTGCGAACTTAGCTCCCAACGCACGCGGGCGAGTGAAGAACCGACCAATTCTTCCAGCACGTGCCACTGCCGATTGAGTACCGTTGATCCCGATTCCAGCTTCGCCATATCGAGCAAATTCTCAACCAAACGGACTAATTGATGCGATTGATTAACCAGGGTTTGCAACATTTCCTGTTCTGATGGATTCGTCCGTGACCGCAATGATTTGCTCAAATTGACGGCGGTGCCGGCAATAGCCGCCAGCGGTGTCCGCAGATCGTGGGAGACTGAACTTAGAAGCGAATTTCGCAATTGCTCTGTTTGCATCCGAACCTGCGCATCTTGCGCTTCCAGGACAGATTGATCTCGCTCAATCGACAAGGCGATCAGGCTGGCACAGGTTTCGAGTAGGCGGCGCTGCTCAGGGTCACGAAAGCGTGTCAGATCATCTGGACGTATCCCTAATGCACCGATGGTGTGCTGAGACCCGACGAGTGGTACAAATAGAGCAGTCGCATTGGGCAAGGTGTCGGTATTCAAGCCCGCCATTTGATCGTGATCCGTTGCCCAACTTGCAACGATGGCATTCGTTGGATTTTGCGCAACTGAGGTATTGTTGCCGAGTCTTAGCGAAAACAATTCATCAGACTCGCGCAGATATACGACGATTTCACCGCCGAAGAATTCCTTTAACTGCTTACCAGCCGTTTGGAGCAGAAAATCAGTGCCGGAAAGCTCACTCAATTGCCGAGTCATGCGGAATAGCTTCGCCGTGCGTTGTTCCTGCTCCTGCGATGCTTGTAGTTGAGATCGCTGGCGTGCCGCCAAAGTGCTAATTAGCAGGCCAATTCCAAGCATCACAGCAAATGTAATAAGATATTCCGTATCGCTAATGGCAAATGTTCCATACGGCGGGACAAAACAGAAGTCGAAGACTAAGACGCTAATGATAGAAGCTGCAATCGCCGGACCTCGACCGAAGCACGTGGCAACAAATGCAACTCCGGCCAGAAACACCATCGCTATATTGGCCTCGCCACCGATCTCTGCACCTTTTGCAAAGTGCCACTTATGACTGAGCCAGCCTAGCGCACCGCAAATAGCGACGACCGTCGCAGTGACCAAATAGGGGCGAATCTTAATCGACGTTGACCGTACTTGCGGCGTTTCTGATGGAGTGGATGCGCCACCTTCGCCAGTAATCACATATACGTCGATTTCACCGCTATGTTCTAACAGTTCTTCCACAACGGTTCGCAAGAATATCCGCTTCCACCATGGCTGTGCGGTCTTACCAGCGATGATTTTCGTGATATTGCGAGATCGAGCGTATTTCAGGACCACCTCAGCTACGTTGCGGCCGATGAGCGTGTGAGTTTCCGCACCGAGTTGCTCGGCCAATTCTAAATTCCCTGCGGTTCGTTCCTGGGTGGCTGACGCCATTTCACCGTCGCCACCAGTATTGACGGCAACGCATAACCATTCCGCACCGAACGCGGCCGCCATGCGCTTAGCAGTGCGAATGATTCTGGCGCTGTTGGGGCTAGGTCCCACGCAGACCAACAGCCTTTCCGTAGTAGCCCAAGGGACAACATCAGCTCTTCCACGCCGAGCAGCCTCCACATCCTGATGCAAGCGGTGAGCGGCTTGGCGAAGCGACAGCTCGCGCAAGGCAACTAAATTACCTTTTTGGAAAAAGCTGGTCAGCGCCCGCTCCGCCTGGGATGGAAGGTAGACTTTTCCTGCTTGGAGGCGAAGCATCAATTCTTCGGGCGTTAAATCAATCAGTTCGATCTCATCAGCCCGTTCTAGCACTGCATCGGGCAATGTTTCGCGTACGACAACACGGGTAATCTGTGCGATAACGTCGTTGAGACTTTCTACATGTTGGACGTTGAGCGTCGTCCAAACGTCGATGCCAGCTTCGAGTAATTCCTCCACATCTTGCCAGCGCTTCGCGTGTCGAGATCCATCGGCATTGGTGTGCGCTAATTCGTCCACAAGAATGAGCTTAGGATGCCGAGCCAGCGCTGCATCCAAATCGAATTCGCGCAAAAAAACGCCTCGATAGGGTATCTCGCGATTCGGAATAGCCTCCATTCCAGCCAGGAGCGCTTCAGTTTCGGCTCGGCCATGCGGCTCGACGTACCCAACGACTACGTCCTCGCCAGCGGCCCGCTCGCGACGCGCCGCTTCTAACATTGCGTAAGTTTTGCCGACGCCGGCAGCGTACCCAAAGAAAATCCTCAATTTGCCTCGGCGCGATCCGGCCTCTTCCGCCTGCACGCGGGCCAATAGCTCATCAGGATTGGGTCGTTGGTCGATCATTGCCGTTCAAAGAAACCATCCGTCGCGATCCTGTTTCGATTGTACCTTATTTGAAGTTAGGCTTGGTGTATCAATGACTCCGCGGAAACAGGATCAATCTTCCGCGTGTTCAAGATTATATGGAATGAGTAAAAACATAGGGTCACTCCTGCGATGAGAAACCGATTGAGCTTCGCAAATATACCTAGAAAACAGCAACGGCACCGGCCACAACGGTCTTCCTCGCGAGATTGTGCAGCCTACGGGGGAACCAGTGGCGCAGTGCCGATTGCTGAATTCGCATTGAGAAGCGGCCGCGTGTCCGTGCGACCACCGGCGCACTACGAATTAAACAGATTTTGTGGACTGCTGCGGCTGTCCAGATTTCCCCGGCTGCTGGGATTGAGCCGGTTTGTTTAGCGGCTTTTGTTCCGAGCGTTTCAAGGGAGCCTGCTGGGCAGGTTTTGTCGGTTGTTGAGCATTAGTCTGTGTCATTGCTTAACTCCATGAATTGAGAAAGTAGTTTTGGATTGAAAAACACGCGATTTCTTGCCGGAAGATCCATGGCACACTCTTTTTCACATTGGTGGAATTGTGCCCACAGTTTTCGTCCTTTTTGAAAATGACATCGTAAATCACAGCGTTTGCCGTGATATGTTGCTTA
>DASXPQ010000125.1:0-3389 GCA_036493575.1 Pirellulales bacterium | reverse complement strand
GCAGACGACATTAAACTCATCGTCGCCATCCCGGCCGTGCAGGGCCAGCGTAGAGATGGACGGCGTGAGAATTTCGACGGCCACCCGAACATCGCCTGGCTCATCCAACCGATACATGTCGAGCGAGCCGCCATCGTCCGGATCTAAATTGAATTGGTCGGCGGCGGAGCTACCGTACACGTCGAGATAATCGGCCCGACCTTCGTTGGTGCTGGTGAATTCGATCGAGCCGTTGATGCCGATGTGCTGGAAGATCAAGGGAACGTATGATGCGCCAAAAGCTGGTCGGCCTGTGACCGTGCTGGAATCGCCGTCAACACTGGGGGTCAGCGTTAAGATGCTGCCCTGGCCGTCATTGCTGGGTGTAGTGTAGCGCAGCGCATCGTTGCCGCCTTGCCCGTCGATGACCACCGATTCCATGGTGTTGAAAATAACGGCGGGGTTGGAATTGATGTCCACCTCGCCCGAGCCGACGGTGCTACCGGGGCGGTAATCGATCGTGTCAGAGTTGATGGTGCCGTTGACGATTAGCGTGTCGCTGGCCGTGGGATCTTGGCCGTTGACGGTGATATCTTGCAGGGTGTCGAAGTCGGCTCCGGAGGGGAGTTCCTCTCCCTGGAAGCTAACGTTAACGGTGTCGTCGCCTGCGCCGGAATCGATGATGAGATGATCTTTGAATTCAAATGTGATTGGTTCAAAATTGTCGATTGTTATCGATCCTTCGCTAGCGATCGTGCAGTTGATTGCGTTGTTGGCGTTCAGGATGCTGGCCGTTCCGAAAGCATCGATCATGAAGGAAGAGGATAGCACTTGATCGATAATTGGCTCGAGGTTTTGGAAATAGATTTCCTGAAAATCAGGGCCATTTTCTAAGAGGCTTCTGCCGGCACCGGGCGTCGCTCCAACGTCGAGTTCATCGGAAGTATTTGTTGAAGCTCCCAACAGCAAAAGTCCGTCGAAACCAGTACCGCCGTCATACTGGATCCCATTTTGCACTTTGATCAGGCCATTCGTACTGTTGACGATTAATGAATCGTTGCCGGCAAATCCGAAGACGTTGATTTGCGTGATTGAACTGAGCGCGTACTCTGCCGAATCGCTGTTGACGGTGACATTCAGTTTCGACGGATCGCTCGTGTCGCGCGCGAGTGCGAAGTTGTCGTTTTCGCCAGCGAAATCTTGATCGCCGTTGAGCGTCAGTATGCCCGCTGAAAACGTGATCGCAGCCAATAAACGGCGATCTTCCAACCGCTCTAAGGTCCTGGAAAAAGAGCGCGGACTTGACCGCGTTTTCCAAACCTGTCCCTGACGATTCGCCTGACTATTCTTGCGCCCCAAACCGTTGCGAAACCATTTGCGTCGCATGGCTGCCTTTCACTCGAAGATGACGATCGATGATGCGGATTATTTTCACGGATGTCCGTCCTGGAAAGCCGCTTAGATGCAGATATAGGTAGTTGCCAGAATAACGACCGGAGGCGGCAAAATCAATAAATTTGCCGCAGCTCTCCTAGATTCCCTTTTCCCGGGAAGCTGGAAAGGGGGGTATTCCAACGCTCCCCAACATTTTGGGGCGGAAACATGCCCGCCGACGCGGCTAGCCCGGCCAAAACCGCCACCGGCCGCTCATTATAAAAGCCGCTGGGCCAGCCAGATGGCATTTAAAGCGGTGTACACAGAACCGCTTACCGGCTTAATGTCCTGGCTCACTTCGTCCATCCGCTGCAATACAGCCGGTGGGATTTTCGGTGAATTTGCGAGATCGCTCTCGCTAAGGTCTTCGGTTCTATTGGGAACTCGCCAGGCAGTCACCACGATGAACAGGCTGGCGGCAACGGCAACAAACGAAATTGCTCGCCGGCGCGAGCGGCGTTGCTGTTGCTGCTGAACTTCGATGGATTGCAAAACTTGCACTGCAAAATCGGGCCGCACCTCCAAACGAGTTGGAGTTTGCACCGCCTCTAGCAGTTTCGTTTGAGCAGCAAGCACACGCGCGCACGGCTCACAACGGCGCGCGTGCGTGCACAATTGCAAATCGAGTTGCGGCCTCCGGCGGCTGTCCAACAGGGCGTCGAGCCGCGATTTGAACGCCGCGCAATTCAATTCGTTTTGGTTAAACTTGTCGTACTGCATGCGACACCTCCCCAACAATCTCCCGTTTGCGAAGCATTTCAATCAGTTCTCGCCGCGCCCGATGAACCCAGGTTTTGACGGTTCCCAAGGGGCAGTTGAGCGCGGCGCCAATTTCGGCGTAACTAAGTTCCTGCTCGTGAAACAATAAAAATACCAGTCGATATTCTTCTCGAAGCCGGCCCAACGCTTGTTGCACCTCCTCAGCCAAATGACGTGCTCGTCCGGCATCCGGCTGACGGTCTGCCAAAGACTCGACCAGTGACGTGGTGCTCGGACGTCGCATCCGCTGGGCTAAACAAGTGCGGCACCGATTGCCGGCAATTGCCAGTAGCCACGGCAAAAACTCCCGCGTCGAATCCCACTGCTTTAGACTGCGCAAAGCGCGCACGAACGTTTCCTGGGCCATATCTTCCGCATCCTGGCGCTGGCCAAGCATGCGGTAACACAGGCCGAAAACCTGGCCCTGGTAACAATCTACCAATGCCAACATCGCGGTTTGATCGCCCGCCAGCGAACGCTGGACAAGGCCTCGCACTTCGTCAGCCAACCGTGGATCCTTATGGGTCTGGCGTAAGTCGCGTCCGGAAAGCAATACCCGCCACGGATCATTGTGGTTTCAAGCGGGGCCAGAACGCAACCGCCGCTCGAATAGAAATGAACAGGGCGGCCACAAAACAGGCCAACACGCGGCGGAAAGAGACGCCGCTGAAAGAGGTTACTTCTTGCCCGTAACCTGCTGAAAAACATCTCGGGCGATGCCGCGCAACTCGCGCACTGAAACATCTTCCAACCGACGGGAGCGATGATTCAGCTCCTCGTTGATTTTGGTCGCCGTTTCCTGCATCACCTCGTGCGTTTCTTGCGAACCGCCGTAAAGCACGAAATTATCCCCCTTCGTGATGCGCGTATGCCCGTCGGTGGCATCGAATGCCAATCCTAACATCGAGGCTTTTCGCTGGCGGCTAACGGATCTCACGGAAACCTCAGATCGAAGGGTTAGGCCTTTGCCAAACTGCTCAGTTTACTTATCGTTGCAACCGTCCAAGGAACTATAGGCGCTCCGGCGCTGGCCGGTCAAGGTTGACGTTCGATAGGTGCAGGACGCACCATCTGTATCGCTGGCGCTAAGATGTCAGGCCTACTCGAAGTCCAGCGGAGATCCGTGGTTTACGACGGCTTCCGGCTGTTAAAGAGTTTCTTCAACGCCTGCGTGGCAGCCTCGTGGCTATTTTTAGGCGGCTCCTTCGACGGCACCA
>DASXPQ010000124.1:0-4777 GCA_036493575.1 Pirellulales bacterium | reverse complement strand
CGCTGCAATTGCCGATCTGCGGCGGGCCTATCAAGCCAGTGCCGAACCTGCGAACCGGGAGTTGTTATTCCAAGCGTTATTGGCCGGACTTTCGCAGGATTTTGAAAAGAATCGCGATGCCTTGCCCGACCTGGAGCAGTTGGTTCGCGACGAGCGGGAACGGGGCGTGTATTTGCGGGTTCGTGCGGCGGGTTTGCAGCGAGCGGGAGATATTTCGGGGGCTTTGGATGCTGATTTGAAATTGGCAGCGCTGGAATTGTCGGCCGACGAACTGGAAGATTTGGATGCGAAACTTTCCGTGCTGCGGTCGCGCTGGGTGCAGGCCCAATTTCGTGAGCTGTTGGCCGGCGCGAAAGGGGAAACCCGATCCAAAATTGACGCGGCCATTCGTGCTCAATTGGAGCGAACCCTGGCTGAGCATTCGGCAAAGAGCCTGCGGCAGTTTGTAGATTGCTTTGGCGAACATTCGGCGGCAGATCGGGCACGCGAATTGTTGATCGGCGAGCTAAGCGGCTCGGAAACACTATTGGAGCGGGAACAGTTGCTGTTGTCGCTGGAAAAAACGACGGATCAGTCGCAGCGCACCCAGGCCAGCGCCAAACTGGCTGCTTTGCTGCAGGAAGCCGGGCATCCGCAGGCGGCGCTGGCGCAGTATCGGCGGTTGGAAACAGACGCTGCAAATAAGGCGGTGCAAGATGGCAAGACCGTTAAAGAAATACTCGCCGCGTTACCGGAAGGCTCTCCATTGAAGCGCGCAGCGGCGCAAGATCGGACCTGGCCCGCGGGAGAGGTAAAGATTGAGAAGACCGAGGCGAATTCGCGGCCACCCCATTTGCCAGGCATGACGCGCGTGTTCAACACGGAAGTGCAAGGCAATCGCGGGCCATTTTTTGGAAATATTTTGCTAGGCCGTGATTTGCAACGACAAGAATTTGTGGGCGTCGACGGGTTGGGCAAGGAGACGTTTCAATTTTCGCAGACGAGCGATGCAAACCGGTTGCCGGGTTTTCGCCCCAATGCGATGTTCGGCAATCCGGGGCAGGGTGATTTTGCATTCGTGCAGGGGCATATTTTGATGATCTGCAACGGCTACCAGGTGATGGGGCTCGATGCGTTGCGGCCTGTGGGCGGTTCCGGCAATCGAGCGCTGTGGACAAAAGATTTAGTGGACGCGTCGTTAATCAGCGGTAGCGTGCAATCCGTACCGCTGCAAAACATGCCTTGGGGCGGCATGCGGCGTGTTCAAAACCAGCAATCATTTTTTGGCGATGTAGCGCTGTGCGGTGAACGCACTTTGTGCTTCCAGCGTGGCCGCGACGTTACGGCTGTCGATCCGCTCACGGGGCAAACTCAGTGGGTACGCCATGGCGTGGAAATTGGCTGCGACTTGTTGGGGGACGATGATATGGTGATTCTCGCGCCCCCCAACGGCAAGCCTGCTCAGGTATTGCGAACCACTGACGGCCAGTTGCTGGGCGAGCGCCCGACGCCGCTCGTGGACAAACGTTGGACCAGTTACGGTCACTACATGTTGGCATTCCGCGACCAGAGCGATGGCAATCGGGTGACGCTGGCGCTGGTGGATCCATGGACTCAGCGCGACGTTTGGAGTGAAAATTTTACCGGCTGGAACAACGGGCAGAATCCGGGAGTCAAAGGGACGTTGCTCGACGGCGAGACGGTAGCCGTGATGCAGGCCGACGGCAGATTTGTGATTTTGAATTTGGCGGATGGACGCAAAATTGTCGACGAGCAATTGGCGGAAGAAAAAAAACAAACGAACCCGCTGCAGAGCATCCACGTGTTTTGCACGCCCGATCAATATTTGTTGGTGGTCAATCGGCCGGCAGTTCCCGCTGGGTTGCCCTCGCCGCGTAGCTTTGGTGAAGGCATTGGCCAAGTGACGAATGCACAAGCCGTGCTATCGGCAATGCAAGAACCGATGAGCCTGATTGTCACCGGGCACGTGTATGCGTTCGATCGAGCAAGCGGGAAATCGCAGTGGGCGAAGCCGGCATATATTGATCAGCAGGGCTTTTTGGCGGGCCAACCGAACGAGTTGCCCGTGTTCACGTTTATTCGCAATGTGCAATCGGCGCCGCCGAATCGGAATCAACCAATGCACGGCTCGGTTTTGTGTTTGGACAAGCGGACCGGCCGATTGGTGTATTCGGATGATGAGCTGCCGCAAATCAACGGCTTTGATATTTCGGGGAACTTGGATGACAAAACGGTGACGTTGAGTTTTGCCAGCTTGCTAAATCAACCGGGCGCGTCGCCCACGCCGGTGACATTGAAGTTTACCGATGAGCCGGTGAAGTCGGCGGCCCCGTATCGCGCCGACGAAGTTGAAAAAGCCAAGGCGCCCATGGATTCGAAAGACGATTCGCCGGCGGAGAAGTCCAACGGTTAAATGAAATATTGAATTGACTGATGGTTAAGCACTTCCCATATCTGTTGGCACCGCTGCTGGTTGGTTTTTTGGCATCGCTGTCGTCCGCGAGTGCGCACTCTACCGAAAAGAAAGACCCACGGGTGCAGCATTGCATCGATCGCGGGCTGGAGTGGGTCGCAAACACTCAGTCGCGCTTGGGAAGCTGGAGCGCGAAGGATGGAATGTATCCCACGGCGATGACGGCGCTGGCGGGCATCGCGCTGTTGCAGGAAGGTTCGACGACCACGCAGGGTAAGTACGCGCCGAACATTCGCCGGGCAGTCGACTACTTGTGCAGCCGGAGCCGATCGAATGGCTTAATTGGCGATCCGACACGCGATGATCGGTATACCTACGGGCACGGGTACTCGATGCTGTTCCTGTCGCAAGTGTTGGGCGAGGAAGAGGACGAATCTCGGCGCAAGGATTTGATTCGGGTGTTGACCAAAGCAGTGGAGTTTTGCGGCCGGGCCCAAACCGACGACGGCGGCTGGGGCTATGTGAGCGCCAAAGACGGCGGGGGTTACGACGAAGGGTCCACGACCATCACGCAAGTGCAAGGACTCCGGAGCTGCCGCAACGCGGGCATTTCGGTACCGAAGGAAATTATCGACAAAGCGATCAAATACATTCATCGCTGCACGCTGGAGGACGGAGCCGTACAGTACAGTTCCAAAGGGGGCGGGCCTCGGCCGGCCATCACGGCCGCCGCCATCGCCTGCCTGTACAACGCCGGCGATTACGACGACCAGTTTGTCCCCAAAATGCTGAAGTATGCGGAAACCAACCTGGGTAACCTGTCCAGTCAAGCGCTGCAGCATTGGCACTATGCACACTATTACTACGCCCAAGTGATGTATCGCGAAGGGGGCGAAACGTGGGAAAAATATCGGGACGAAATGTATACGCGGCTGGCCAACGAAGCTTCGACAGATGGTTCTTGGAACCAAAGTGTGATCGGGCCCATTTTCACCACCGCCGTGAACCTGACGATTTTGCAACTCGACAATAACATCTTGCCGATTTACCAACGCTGAACAGAGCCCAAAGGATTCATTTCATGCCGGATAGCAAATTTGCGGACCATAGTGTCGCCATCGGGAAATTGAACGACGCCCGCGAAAAAATCATCAAGCAGCTTTCGCAAGTGATTGTGGGACAGAACCAGGTGATAGAGGAATTGCTGATTTCGCTGTTCAGCCGCAGCCATTGCTTGCTGGAAGGCGTGCCGGGGTTGGCCAAGACACTGATGATCAGCACGCTGTCGCGGGCGCTGAATTTGTCGTTCAGCCGCATTCAATTCACGCCTGATCTGATGCCGGCGGATATCACCGGCACGGAAATCATCGAAGAGAATCGCAGCACCGGAAGCCGCGAATTCCGTTTTTTGGAAGGACCGCTGTTTGCGAACGTGATTTTGGCGGACGAAATCAATCGCACACCACCGAAGACGCAGGCAGCGCTGTTAGAGGCGATGCAGGAGCGGCAAGTGACCGTGGGGCGGGTGCGGCATCCGCTGGCCGATCCGTTTTTTGTGCTGGCCACGCAAAATCCGATCGAACAGGAAGGCACCTATCCGTTGCCCGAGGCGCAGCAAGATCGGTTCATGTTCAAAGTGTTCATCGACTATCCGAATTTCGATGAGGAGTTTGAAATTGCCCGGCGAACCACGGCGGTGATGGCCGATCACGTGACGCCAGTGCTTTCGGCGGATGAAATCATCGACTTGCAGCGCTTAGTGCGCGAAGTTCCTGTGACGGATCACGTAATTCGGTACGCGCTGTCGCTGGTGCGGCAAACGCGCGTCGGGGAGCCGGGAGTGCCGGAATTCATTAACGATCAGATATCCTGGGGCGCCGGGCCACGGGCGGTGCAATTTTTAATTCTCGGCGGTAAAGCCCGAGCGCTACTGCATGGCCGAACTCATGTTTCGACCGACGACATTCAGGCGCTGGCCAAGCCGGTGCTGCGGCATCGGCTGGTGGTCAATTTCTCGGCTGAGAGCGATGGGATCGGGCCCGACAACGTGGTCGATCGCCTGATTGAGATGACGCCGAGCAAGGAAGGCGAGCTGACGGCGGACAGCCGGTTTCAGAAGATTTTTGCGTCATAGTTGCTCGTGGTCAGTCGTCCATTGTGCGTTCGCGTTTGTCCCTTATCTTTTGTCCCTTGCTTCTGACCTCCAATCACTGATCACTGTGCCACATGGCCACTGTCGATAGAAAACGTTTCCTGCATCCTGAAGCGATCAAGCGTATTGCACGCTTAGACTTGCGGGCCCGGCATATTGTGGAAGGATTTTTGTCGGGGATGCATCGCAGTCCGTACTTTGGGCAGTCGGTT
>DASXPQ010000123.1:0-2058 GCA_036493575.1 Pirellulales bacterium | reverse complement strand
GCCGCTGAAGGTTTGGAAGTAGGCGAGAATGTGGTCGCGCCATTTGGCGGAGTCGGTGGCTTGGATTTGTAGGCGGTCAGCGACGTGCTGGTGGCGTGCGGCGTCGATTTTATCGGCGAGGCTATTCCAGGTGGTTTGCAGAGCAGCAGCTTCGGCGGCGCCTTGGAAATAATGGTTGCATAGTTCTTCCCAGAGGGTGCGGCCGGATTTCAGCTTGTAGTCCCAGCCGCAGCGGTGAAACCATAAGAGCAATTGTTCGGGGCAGGTTTCGAAGTTGTCGAACTTGTCGCAGACGGGCGGGAAGTATTGTTCAACGGCTTTATCGCCGGTGCGGGTGCGGTCGTAGCCAATGCCGTCGGCGGCGGCCTGATGGTAATAGATGGCGGTCCAATCGCGGCGAGAAGCTTTGTCGGTTTCGGGCATGGGGGCGTAGTGGTCGCCGCCGATGAGGTGATGCAGGCCCAAGGGCATGGTGTATTTCACGAAGGTTTCGCGGGACGTCATCATCATATCGCGGATGGTGGAGACGGCCTGATTGTCGTTGGTAAAGGTCATGCGAATCCATTCATCGGCGATATCTTGCGCGGAAAGTTCGTGGTTCCAGGCCAGGCGGCCGAAGGCGTACCAGTTGGATTGGCAGAAGTGATGGCCACACCAATTGGCGTCCAGACCGAGGTTAAGGACGCCGACCATGCCGGTGAACTTGGAGGGATGGACGGCGCCTTCGACGACTTTGCCGACGGTTGAGCCGGGGCCTTTGGCGCAGGTGTCGGAATCGAGGAATTCCTTCCACATGGTGCCAAGATAAACCAAGTGTTTTGCCTGGCCTAAGTACTCTTGCGTGGGCTGTACCTCGGCGAAGGCGGGGGTTTCTTTGAGAGCTCCGAATAAAGCGTGGAAGGGTTCGCGGGGTTGAAAATCGAGCGGGCCGTTTTTGATTTGCACGGCGACGTTTGGTTTGAACTTACCGTCGAGGTTGGTGAATTCGAGGTAGGCGCGTTTGGTGCGGTCGGGATCGACATCTTCGTCGTAAACAAAAGCGCGCCAGATGACGATGCCACCGTGAGGGGCAACGGCGTCGGCCAGGGCGCTCGCGCCTTCGGCATGGGAGCGGTAGTAGTCTTTGGGGCCGGGCTGGCCTTCGGAATTGGCTTTGACGAGGAAGCCGCCGAAATCGGGAATGAGCTGGTAGATTTCGTCGGCTTTGGCTTTCCACCAGACAGCAACATCTTTATCGAGCGGATCGGCCGTGGGGAGTCCGCCGAGCCGCTTAGGGGCGGCAAAGTTTGCTGACAGATACATGCGGATGCCGTAGGGACGCCAGACGTTGGCCAAAGCAGCGACTTTGCGAAGATATTCAGCGGAGAGAATGCGGAAATCGGCATTCACGTTGTTGATGGCGACGGCGTTGATGCCCAGCGAGGCACAGGCGCGGGCGTAATCGGTATAGCGAGGGTTGAGCTTGTCGGGCAGTTCGTCCCATTGCCACAGCGAGCGGCCGGCGTAGCCACGTTCGATGGTGCCGTTCAAGTTGTCCCAGTGATTGAGCATGCGAATTTGGACTTTGGGGCGCTCGGTGATGTTGAGCGCGTCGATTGGCTGGCCGGTTTGCAGAAGGCGCAGGAGATAAAATGTGCCATACATCGCGCCGAGTTCACCTTCGGAAGCGACAACGATTACGGAGTGATTACCAATGGTGGTGGTGCGGATGACGAAGCCTTCTGGGCCGGCGGCTGCGAGATCGGATTGCCAGTTCAGGGCACGGACTGCGTCGGACGATTTGGGTGTGCCGACGATGATCGCGCCGTCTTGGATTCCCGTTTGAACCTTTGGGGTGGCTCCGAGCATGCTAGTCAGCGCGAGTTGCAACTCGTCGCGAGAGATTTGTGCGGTAGGCGTGGAGCTTTCCACTACGATTTGTTGCAGCGAATGGCGATAGGCGTCTGCGGCTTTTTCCGGCGGTGGAGCATAGCGCAACCAGAGCTTATAGCCATCTTCATCGGGCAGCGGTTGTGCGGGTGCGGCGCAGGAAATGCGCGGGTGACCAGCTAAAGCACC
>DASXPQ010000122.1:0-3718 GCA_036493575.1 Pirellulales bacterium | reverse complement strand
GAACGAGTAGTAGAACTTCCAAAAATCATCAAATCTGCATAATTTGTGCCTGCCTTCGATTACACCGTCGCTGCCATTTGAACCCAGCCAATTGTCGCTCTCCGGCTTTTCAGTCTCGCTTCAATGTGCCGAGCATGCACGGCGGAACGGCAGATGGCAAAGCAACTGCTTCCGCTGCCTGTCATGCCGATGACGGGGCAATTTTCGGATTTGAGCACATCCAAAACGTGATCGACCCACTTCGATAACGTTCGCGCGGGCGCCAACAATCGGTTGTGGGCCAGGCGACCGAAGTCAGCCAATCGATTTGTTCGTAACGCATTAATCATTGAATCGACTTTTAGCGGTGGATTGCCCACCTGACATTGCCGATAAACCGCCGCGGTATTCAAGCCCTCGGGCGGCCGTACGACAACCAAATTAATCGTTCCTAATCCGCTAACCGGCTCGATTATTTCTCCCCTGCCGCGACAAATTGCCGGGCGGGAAAGCAAAAAAAATGGCACATCACTTCCAATTTCCGCTGCAATGGTGGCTAATTGTGCTATCGACCAATTCAGTTTCCAAGCACAGTTGGCAGCCAAGAGCGCAGCCGCAGCATCGCTCGATCCGCCCCCCAAACCCGCGGCTGCTGGAATTCTCTTGACGAGATGCAGCTTCGCGCCGCAAACGATTCCGGCTCGCTGGGCTAACAGGCGAATCGCCCGAATGGCATGGTTCTCTTCTCCTTGTGGCAGGGTTCCAAACAAATCTGTGGCCGACGGTATAGCATGCTGGGCAGCTATTGGCGGCATCAACGGTGCGGCTATCCAGCGAGTCGCGAACGAGACTTTTCCAGGGGGCGCTTTCTCCAAATAAAGCGTATCGTAAATGTTGATTGGGACGATGAGCGATTCGATCTCATGGAACCCATCTTCGCGCCGATTCAGCACCTCGAAGAAGAGGTTGATTTTCGCCGGGGCTAGAATCTCTATCCCAGTGGCACCCCAGCGAATCTGCACCCGACGTTCCCTCGACGGCCAAACACAGCGGCCTAGCCGACCGCGATCAACCAATCCACGCGCGATAACATTATAAATAAATAAAACCCGCGCCCCGACGATTTTCTTAAATCAGGAGCCGGTTAGCGCTTGTGAATGTAGCGAACTATTTTGGAGACGTCAATTGAATCGTTGCGTACCCGCGGCTGTTGAATGGCGGCTAGAACCGGTTTCCAAACCGAACAGTAGCCGGCCGCTGTAACGTAGGATTCCGATACTTTCCGGCTCACAGACGTCGGCTACAGGATTTGAACCCACTTCCAGGTAGCTTTCAGGCGCTTAATCTGATGGAAATTGAAATGTTTGAGTCGCCAAAATCCGCGGCAGGGGGGGACTTCGTCGCGAAAAGCCTGCTTGCTATTGAGTTGTGCTAGTTTGGTTATCGGGCATAAGGCTGGCGCATACCAACTCGTCATCGTTTCGAGCAAAAACATGGCCATTGGCAAAAGCCGGGTGCGACCAACACACCCCTCCCCGTTGATCGAGCTGGGCAGTCGTAGGTTCGATTAGCCGCGTCCGACTAATTTCCTCGAATCCGTCGGGCGACAATCGGGCAAGTATTAGTTCACCACGTTCATTGAACATTAACACTTTGTCCTGGTGTCGTATCATGTGAATCGTCGCCCAACGGGCTTTCGGAACGGCCGTTAGGTCCTCCCAAATTCGCTCGCCGGTGTTGGCGTCAAGGCACCGCAATTGCCCGTAACTATCGACGCCGTAGAGATAGTCGCCGTCCAATATTGGAGTGCCGATCACGCAATGCAAGCTTTGCGTGTGCTGTTCGTCGGGCCCCAGCTTACGCCAAATTCGTTCCACGGCAGGCTGGCCTGACGAATTGGTCGTCAATCGCAACATGAGCGAACCGTCGTAAAACGACGAAACAAACAACCGCTTGCCATCGGTTACGGGGGTAATAATGCCGATTGGCATTCGGGTGGGCTTCATTTCTTCGCGCCAGAATTCACTGCCGTTGGCTGGATTAAGGCCAACAACGGCGGCGGCCGTCCAAACAACCAGTACGGGTTGTCCCGCCTGCTGAATGAGGATTGGCGCAGAATACTGGGCAGGATCGTCCAGCGCCTTCCACAACTGCTTGCCATCCGCCTTATTCAACGCGACAACACAGGCATGTTCGCCGCCAATGGTGACAATTAGCCGATTTCCATCAACCAGCGGAGCGGCTCCAATTCCCCAAATCGGCATCCGAATTTTGAAATCTTCGTTCAGGTCCCTCTGCCAAACAATTGTGCCATCGGCTGCGTCGAAGCAAAACAGCTTTCCGGTGGCCCCGAGCGAGTACGCGCGGCCATCATCGACGGTGACGGCGGCCCGAGGACCGGCCGTATATCCGATGCCTCCATAGGCGCAATCGTAGCTGTAATTCCACAACGACTTGCCGGTGGTGGCATCGAAACAATGAACGCATTCAATTTGCGTCGGTTCGACTTGCCGATCGGTTATGTATACTCGTCCGGCTGCGACCGTGGGACCGCTGTAGCCGGGACCGATTTTAACCCGCCATTGAATTGGCAACTGAGCGGCTGGAAACTTTTCGACAATTCCTGCTTCGCGCCATACGTCATCTCGATTTGGGCCTCGCCATTGCGGCCAATCCGCTGCGCATGCCAGAGCAATCAATAAGAACGTCGGCGCAAGGTATACAAAGCCTACGATTCGATGTGTGTGTTGAAACATTGCGGCCTCCGAAAGCTACCTGCAGGCTCGAGATGGGGAGTTCGCAGAAGTATAGGCCCTGAACGAACCGCGGGCTACCGGCGGAGCTTGGCATATTGCGACAACCGCGGCGCACCAGTGTGCCAAAACCGTGGCGGGCTATTCCCGAGTCAGCTTGTGGAAGCGGGCGATCAAATCGCGGGTGATGGGCCCGGGCTTGCCGTCGCCAATCGCGCGGCTGTCGATTTTTACCACCGGAATGACCTCGGCCGCGCTGCCCGTTAGAAAACACTCGTCGGCAATGTAAACATCGTGCCGGGTAAGCGGCATTTCACGCACTTCAATCCCAGCTTCTCGCGATAGTTCGATTACCGCATCGCGGGTAATGCCCTCTAAAATACCCGCATCCAGCGGGGGCGTCTGAAGAATACCGCGACGCACCAGAAAAATGTTATCGCCCGTGGCTTCGGCCACTTCACCTTTTTGATTCAGCATTAATGCTTCAATACAACCGGCTTTTAGTCCTTCGATTTTGGCAAGAATATTATTTAAGTAATTGAGCGACTTGATTCTGGGATTAAGTGCCGCAGGATTGTTCCGCATGGTGCTGGCAGTAACAATTTCCAACCCGTTGCGATAAAAATCCTCGGGATACAATTCAATTTTGTCGGTAATGATAATTATCTGCGGATCACTGCAACGGTTGGGGTCTAATCCCAGCGTGCCGGCGCCGCGGGTAACAACTAAGCGAATGTATCCGTCTTTGATGCCATTGGCGGCAAGGGTATCGTTCACCGCTTTGGCCATCGCTTCCTTATTGACGGGAATTTCCAGCCAAATAGCCTTCGCCGAATTCCACAACCGAACCAGGTGTTGCTCCAGACGAAAGACTTTGCCGCCATAACTGCGCATGCCTTCAAAAACGCCGTCACCGTAGAGCAGCCCGTGGTCGTAGACACTGATCTTGGCGTCGTCCTTCTGGAGAAGTGCGCCATTGATGTAAA
>DASXPQ010000121.1:0-3967 GCA_036493575.1 Pirellulales bacterium | reverse complement strand
ATCATCGTAGCCGGGTGCTGGTGCTGAACCTTTGGTACACACTCGGATTGTTGTCGGTATTTTTGGTGCTCGCCACGTTGGCCTGCGGGGCGAGCTTGGGATTGCGATCGCAAAATCTGTCCTGGGGCGAACAGTTCAGCTCCACGACGTTTAACATTGTGATGAGCGCCGTGGTGTTTGTAATGGCGTTGAGTTTTTTGGGTGTGTGGGAAATTCCGATTCCTGGTTTTGTGGGCTCCGGCAAGGCGGTGGAAGCGGCGTCGCATGAAGGCGCAGCCGGAGCGTTTGCGAAAGGCGTACTTTCAACCGTATTGGCAACGCCGTGTAGCGGGCCGCTGTTAGGTTCGGTGTTCGGTTTCACCTTGCAGCAATCGCCGGGGGTGATTTACGCCATCTTTGGGGCTATTGGGCTGGGGATGGCTTCGCCCTATTTGGTGATTGGCGCTTTTCCGCAACTGATTCGCCTGCTGCCCAAGCCGGGCGCGTGGATGGATACCTTCCAGCACATTATGGGCTTTGTGTTGCTGGGAACGGTGGTTTTTTTGTTCACGTTTTTGGCGCGAGATTATGTGGTTCCGACGTTTGGCATGCTGGTTGGATTGTGGGCGGCCTGTTGGTGGATTGGCCATGTACCATTGACGGCCGAACTGGGTCGAAAACTGATTACTTGGGCTCAAGGAGCGGTGGTGGCGGTGGCAGCCGGTTATGCCTCATTTGCGCTCTTGTTGCCGCACGATGCCTTGCTGCCGTGGCAACCGTTTTCGCCTGCCGCGCTGGCCAAGCTCCGGTCCGAAGGTAAGACCGTGATGGTGGATTTCACGGCCGACTGGTGCCTGACTTGCAAAACCAACTTGAAGTTCGCGATTAACACACCCGGCGTGCTGGACGTGATAAAGTCGAACGACGTGGTGCCGCTCTTGGCCGATTGGACTGACGGCTCGCAGGAAATCAAAGATGTGCTGACCTCGCTGCAGAGTAATTCCATTCCCGTGGTCGCCATCTTTCCGGGCGACCGGCCCAATGAAGCTCTCGTACTCCGCGACCTGATTTCGCAAAGCCGATTGCTCGACGCCTTGCGGCAGGCGGGGCCTTCTCAATCGGCCGCCGCCCTGAAGCAAACGGTCATGCAGTAGGCGCTGCGGCGGCATCTCTGTTGACCAAAAGGTGCGCGAAAAACGAGCAAGTACGCCTATCTACCAAAAATCCCCGCCAGCGCGAAAACGGTGCTAAACTATTGTGAGTCGGCAGTTTGTCGCTTCGCCTTTTCTTAGGCGGATTCGCGGCGCGCGAGTTGCACGATTTAGGCGGCACTTGGAAGAGTCATGAGGACTGCTTCAGCGAGTTTAAGGGTCCATTCGATTGGAGGACGTTTGGCCCTCGCCCACCCATGGTCATCGACCTGGGATTAGATCGGGAGCAATGCAAATGAAATCGCTTCGGCTGAAGTTGCTTCAGCAGTGGAATGCAAAATTCTTATCGGCAGCAGTGGCTGTCGCGGCACTGGTTGGGTCAGTCGAAATTCAAAACATTCGAGCTGCGGCGGCGACGCCGGATCAGAGCTCGGCGGCATCGAATTCCACCGCGCAACCAATCAGCGTCCAGAAAAGCGACGCGGCGACCAAGACCGCGTCCATCAGCAGTCAGCCGGACAGCGCGAAGCCGGCGTTTCCCGAAAAAGCGCTGCCGGCGAGGGTGCTGTTTATTACATCCAAGGATTCGCCCGACTGCGATAAAGTGCTGGGCCAGTTGATGCGGCCTAACGGCGACTTTGAGAAGATGCGGGCGGCCGGTTGGAAAATCGGCAAGGGGCCCGGCAATCAATTGCAAATTGTTGACAAAGATGAAGTGCCCGATTTGCTAAAGCAGTTGGGCAAGCAGGAATTTCCAACTGTTGCCAGCGTCGATAGGAGCGGCGAGGTGGTGCGCTACTTCCGGTTCGGCTGCACCACGCCGCTGGATATGTGGACGTTTGGATTTTTGGCCAAGGGAATTGATGAGCGGCCGGCCGGGTTTGTGATGGATTCGGCGAAGGTTGAGTGGACGGGCCATTATCCGCTGCGCGGCAATCATTGGTCGGTGGAAGGAGACTGGAATCCATCCAAGGAAGAAACGGTCACGCACTTGCATGGACCGAATCATCAAAGCCAACTCATTCCTGAGTGGCACATTGAGGAGTGGTCGTTGGAAGAGATCCGATCACTGCATGACGACTTGCACGAGAAATACGACACAGGCACTTACCGTGGACCGGACAATTCCGGGAGCGGCGGTGGACAGGATTATTTGCGGTTCAAGGGGAAGGGGTGAGGTTAGCTTCGTCGACAATAACTTTCGTTTTACTAAGCCCAGGGGTCGATCCCTGGGCTTTTTTCGTGCGCCAGTTGGCGACTTGACGCATTGTAATAGGGCGAAGGCGCGTTGAACTTTGACGGATAGTTCAACTTGAGCAACTGTCCCGTTGTGAGTTTGCGTTTTGTACGATTTACAATCGGCGCGCAAGCTGCAAAGAGATTGCCGGAAATGCGCCCGCTAGCAGCAAGAGAAAAATAGTTGCAGCAGAGCCAGGCCATAGCGGCCCCGGAATTGCATCCCTAGAATGAAGTCAGTCGACCTGGCAGATTTGTGGATCGCGGTAACGAAGCGCGATTGATTTTTGGCAGTGGATGGAACGGTCGAGGGAACCAAGGCGTGAGTGAATTGACGCCTCGACGGCCGGAATGAGACCAATCCACTGGGCGAATGGAATCGCCTCTGTAGACTTTTGTCTAAGGAGGCAGCAGTATGAGCGACCAAGCTCACCCTGGCGCGGTTCGATTGCAGTCTTCAGCAATGGTGGCGGCGGCGATTATCACCACGCTTGGCGCCGTGACGGCGGCTTGTATTCAGTCCGGTTTCATCAGTAAGCCGCCAGCGGTGAATATGGGGCCGCAAACTTCGCCTGTCGTCAGTTTCAGCGGTTATACGCTGCCGAACGCTCCAGCGCCGGTCGAAAGTTTTTCCGGGGCGCATGAGCGCGGGACGTACGTGCCAACGACCCAAAGTTTTTCGCGCCCGGCACCGCGCATTGCGAGCGCGGCGTTTATCGGCACGATTGAACCGCTGCGTGAGCCGGCCGTAGAAAGTTTCAGGGTATATGAACCACGCTCGGATTCAAATCTGATAGCGCCGCGGCCGTTTGTGCCAAGCGACGCATCGCAAACGATGCCGGCACCAAGCCTACTGCCCAGTGGTCAGGCCAATACGGCTGCCTTTTTGCCTTCGGCTGCCGACGATGGAGCGAAGCTGACGGCGGGCTATGCCCCCGCTTTACTTCGAGAGGAAAAGCCGGTTAAGATTCTGACCAGTCCTTGGTCGTTCCTCAGTCAGTCGGAAAATGGTGGGCCGATTGTCAGCGACAAACCGGCGGCTAACGTTCAGCCGACGGCCGATGACAAATCGGCCGGTCCAGCCAAAGCCGCTAAAAAGTCGTTCGACTGGGGCAACGTGGCCCGCTTGTGGCCCTGGCACGCTTCCTAATGGAAGCCGCGGGGCGCGCGTGGGGCCGATTTGAATCGAAACCCCAGCGATGACGCCGCGTGTGCGGCTGGCAGAAGGTGCGGATTGCATGAGTATTGTCGTTGGGCTGGCGGGCGTCGCGCTGATCTTATTGATCATCGTCGATAGTTTTGAGACGACGATTCTGCCGCGGCGGGTTACGCATCGATATCGATTTGCCAGGCTATTTTACCTTACCACCTGGCGAGTCTGGCGCGGAATTGCGGCAATTCTTCCTCCGGGAAAGGCGCGCGAGACATTTCTCAGCTTGTTTGGACCGCTCTCGCTGTTGGCGCTGCTGGCCACGTGGGTTGTAGCGCTCATTTTGGGTTTTGCGATGGTGCATTGGGGGCTGGGCACTCGGGTTCATGCGCCAGATGCGAATATCACGTTGGCATCGTATTTGTACTGGAGCGGCGGAACATTTTTTACT
>DASXPQ010000120.1:0-5737 GCA_036493575.1 Pirellulales bacterium | reverse complement strand
GCCGCTGAGGACGGCGGCGGCGACGAGGTCGGCATCGGTCACCGCTTTAGCGACGGCATCGGGGAGTGGGCCGCTATTGCCAATGCACGTGGTGCAGCCATAGCCGACGGTTTGAAAGCCAAGTGTGTTGAGGGCGTCAGTCACTCCAGCGTTTTGCAAATAATCGGTTACGACACGGCTGCCGGGGGCCAAGCTGGTTTTCACGTACGGTTTTACTTTCAGACCTTTGGCGGCGGCGTTTTTGGCCAGCAGACCGGCGGCGAGCATAACCGAGGGGTTGCTGGTGTTGGTGCAACTGGTAATGGCGGCGATTACCACGGCGCCGTGTTTGATTCGCTCATGCTGTCCATTGAAAAGAACATCGACGCCTTGCATGCCTGGATCGTCATCAGCTACTGCGGTAGCCGCTTCGGCGGTAAGGGCTTGGGCTACTCCGGAACCTGCGCTGGCGGGTGGTCCGCCTTCGCCTTCCCAACTGCTGACGTTGGAAACTTTCGTGGCGCTGTTTTTGCCGTAGGTGTTGATCAAATCGTGCTGCCAGCGGGCTTTCATCATCGAGAGGGGAACGCGGTCCTGGGGGCGCTTTGGCCCAGCGAGGCTGGGTTCGACAGTTCCTAGATCAAGCCGTAGGACTTTGGTGTATTTGATTGGCGTTGTGCCGGCGTCGTCGGTGCGGAACAGGCCTTGTTCTTTGTAGTAACGCTCAACCAGATCGACTTCTTCCTTGGTGCGGCCGGTGAAGCGGAGGTAGTTGAGCGTTTCGGCATCGACTGGGAAGTAACCCATGGTGGCGCCGTATTCGGGGGCCATGTTACCGATGGTTGCGCGATCGGCGAGCTTCATGGTGCTGACGCCGGGGCCGAAGAATTCGACGAATTTTCCAACGACGCCCTCTTTGCGGAGAATTTGTGTGACGGTGAGAACTAAATCGGTGGCGGTGACGGAGGACTGCATTTCGCCGGTTAGCTCGAAACCGATAACTTCCGGCATGAGCATGTAGAGCGGCTGGCCGAGCATGTTGGCTTCGGCTTCAATGCCGCCGACGCCCCAACCGACCACTCCTAGCCCGTTGATCATGGTGGTGTGGCTATCGGTACCGACCAAGGTGTCGGGCAGAGCGACCATTTCGCCATTGATTTTGCGCAGGAAAGCGACTTTGGCGAGGTATTCCAAATTGACTTGATGCACAATGCCGATGTTCGGCGGCACCACGCGAAAGTTATTGAACGCTTTTTGACCCCAGCGGAGGAATTCGTAGCGCTCGCGATTTCGGGCGAATTCCAAATCGACATTAAGATCCAGCGAGTTGGCAGCGCCGAAATAGTCGACTTGGATGGAGTGATCGATCACCAGATCGACGGGCACCAAGGGATTGATTTTTTTTGGATCGCCGCCGAGGCGCTTCATGGCCGAGCGCATGGCAGCCAAATCGACAACGCACGGCACGCTGGTAAAATCCTGCAGCACAACGCGAGCGGGCTTAAAGGGGATTTCCAGTTCGGCAGGCTTTTCCGCCTGCCAAGCAGCCAGGTTTTTTACATCGGCTTGCGTTACCGCATAGCCATCGCAGTTGCGGAGCACGGCTTCGAGCAGAATTCGGATGGAAAAAGGGAGGGCGGAGATTTTTCCCAAGCCGGAGTCTTCGAGTTTGGATAGCCGATAGAGCGTTGCCGTGCCGCTGAGCGTGTCGAAGGTGCTTTTGGCTCCAAACGGATCGTTCAGATTTGTCGCAGGACTCATGGGTTATTGGCGGAGCGAGTGTCGGGAAAGGTTAGTGAGCGGCGAACTTGGGTCGGGCGGGGTGATCCGCCGGTATTCTAGCGGTCAGCAGACTAGATGTCTGCGGGGCACGGAACAGTAAACGATTTCCCCGTCATAATCGCTACGAACCGCCGAAAGGCGCTCGGCCATTTTCGATGGTTTGACCACGCCGCAGAGGGACCTAGATTTCATTCACGGCAACCTCCAATCGACTGTCCCGCGATAGAAATTCACGGATCGAATATTTAGGCGGTCCGGCAATCCGTGGATTGGTGTAAGACGATTTGCCACCGATTATAAAAAGTTGTAACTCGGCAAAGGGTTAGCAACGAGAAACTCCGACAAGAAGGTCCGCCCACCATGTCTGATAGCCTGGTACAAGAACTATTGAGCCGGTTAGCGAAAACCGGTGAAATTACCGAAATCGATTCCTGGGCCGTGGTGGCCGCCACAACACCGGATCACGCGCGGGCGAAATCGGCGGCCGGGCAAACCGAGCAACAACAGCAAGACAAGCTCCGTCAATTATTGGCCCGGGTTGGCAATCTGGCGGGATCGAAAGCCGGTGATGAGGGAGAGTTACCGGTAGCGGGTAAGCTGCCCAGTGCCACGCAATTGTCGACGGCTTCCAGCGGAGTGCCTGAAAATGTAGCCGCCGCCACTGCAACAGGTAGTGATGAATTCTTTCCGGTGGAACCCAGTTCGTTTCGGGAAGCGAAGTTGTCGGATAGCGACGTTGAATCGCTGGTTTTAAAGTTTCTGCTTGCCCGGGGCGATGCCGCGGGGCGCGATGTGGCGGCACAAATCAAGCTCCCCTTCGTGCTGATTGAAGAGTTGTTGCGGCAGATGAAGCAAGATCAATTGGTGTTTCATCGCGGCGCCGCGCCGATGAATGATTATCAGTTTCAGTTGACCGATTTGGGCCGAGAAAGAGCGCGGCGATATTCGGACCATTGCACGTACTTTGGCTCCGCACCGGTGCATTTAAGCGATTATATTGAAAGCGTAAAAGCCCAATCGCTGACGCAGCAGCATCCCACGGCGAAAGACTTGATAAATGCATTTGACGATTTGCTGATCAGCCCGAGGATGATGGCTCGCTTGGGACCGGCGATCAATTCCGGCCGAGGGCTCTTTTTGTATGGGGCGTCGGGCAATGGTAAAACCAGCATTGCGGAACGGATTACGCGAGCATTCGGGCAATTTATATGGGTGCCGCGTGCCATTTGTGTTGATAGCGAGATTATCCGTCTGTTTGATCCCAGCAACCACCAGATGGCGCCGCTGGAAAGCCAGGCCGGACTGCTCAACAACCGCAAAGTTGATAGCCGTTGGATTCGCATCCGGAGGCCGACGATTGCGGTGGGTGGCGAGTTGACCATGGATAACCTGGAAGTAACGCTCAACACGGCGACGGGCATCAGCGAAGCGCCGATGCAAATGAAAAGTAACTGCGGCACGCTAGTGATCGACGATTTTGGCCGGCAGCGGATGAGCACCGACGAATTGTTGAATCGCTGGATTGTGCCATTGGAAAAGCGCTACGACTATTTGAATTTGGCGAGTGGTAAAAAGATTCAAGTGCCATTCGATCAGTTGATTGTGTTTTCCACCAACCTAGAACCGAAGGAATTGGTGGACGATGCATTCTTGCGGCGAATTCCTTACAAGATTGAAGTGATCGATCCCACGGAAGAAGAGTTCCGCCAATTGTTTGTGATGATGTGTCCGAAGTTTGGATTTGAATATCGGGAAGATGCGGTTAATTACGTCATCGACAAGCATTACCACCAAGTGCATCGGCCGTTGCGGTGTTGCCAGCCGCGCGATTTGCTCTTACAAATACGCAACTACTGCGCATTCCACAATGTTCCCTTGGAATTGAAGAACGAGTACTTCGATTTCGCTGTGGAGAACTACTTCGCTGTGATGTAATCGAGTCGGTGGGAATCGCGATCCACTTTCATCACGCGCCGCTTTCCGCCGGAATGTCGAGTTGACTTGTGGCATTTCGATAAATCTGATTCCCAAGCCCGCGGTGCATTTCCGGAAAGGCGGGAAATGCGGACTTATGTGGGCGAGTTGGCGCGCTGAACTCAAAAGATCGCATAACTCTTGATGGTGGCTAGGTTTTGCAAGCTATGAACCTACAGAGGCGCTGGCGGCCCCAAAGAGTCTAGTGGTGGGGAATGCAAGCGCGTGCTGTCGTCCGACATGGCTATCCGCCATGTCAACACCGATCAGCGTAATTGCATTCTCGTTCGATGCGTAGCCGTGTATGGACAAGTCGCTTGAACCCGCCACCGCCGCAGTTGCCGCTGTTCCGGACCAGCGCCGTCGGTGGCCGATTGTCCTTGCATTTGTTTGGATGAGCGCTGTGCTGGCTGGTCTATTTGCATTGGGACAATATGCCAGCACGCCAGGCATCGCAGGCGAGCCGCCCCAGCATTGGCCACGCGGAACCGACCTTCAGTTGAATCCGACCGGAGACACCCTAGTGATGTTTGTCCATCCACACTGTCCCTGCACGCGAGCCAGCATGACCGAACTACAGCGGCTGATGGTGCATTGTACGGGGCGGGTTACGCCGTGGATCGTGATTTACAAACCCTCGACGATGGCTTCCGGTTGGGAACAGACCGATCTGTGGAACACTGCGGCAACGATTGCCGGCGCCCATGTGATCAGCGATTTGGACGGCGTCGAAGCCGGCCGGTTTCACGCAGCTACGTCGGGTCAAACCGTGCTTTATGATGCCGAAGGAAAGCTGCAATTCAGCGGCGGGATAACCGGAGCGCGTGGTCACGAAGGGGACAACGCTGGTGAAACTGCCATCGAGGAATTGGTAAACGCAGTGAATTCAGAGTGTCGTCAAACGCCGGTATTCGGATGTCCCATTATGCCTTCCCCGAATTCGCAACAAGAATGCCTTAACGGTAAATGAGCGCGAGCATGAGTATGTTGCCTGCCCAATTACAGTTGGACCCGACGATTCAACGCCGTGCGGACGAGCTCTTTAAGGAGCACCAACGGCGAATTTATGTTCGGACGGACCGATTATTTGAAGCGCTGATTGTGTTGCAATGGCTGGCAAGCGTCATCGCCGCATATTGGATTTCGCCTCGGGCTTGGTCGGGGCCACAAAGTCAGACGCATATCCACGTGTGGGCCGCATTCGTGCTGGGAGGCATCATTACGGCCTTTCCGGTGGCATTGGCGATTACATTGCCAGGCAGGGCGCTGACACGGCATGTCATCGCCATTGCCCAGGTGCTGACGTCAGCGCTGCTAATCCATCTCACAGGCGGGCGAATTGAAACGCACTTTCACATTTTTGGGTCGCTGGCTTTTTTGGCGGTTTATCGCGACTGGCGAGTACTCGTTACCGCCACGGTAGTGGTAGCGGGCGATCACCTGTTGCGTGGAATATTCTGGCCGCAATCGGTATACGGCGTGTTGTCAGCCTCCTGGTTCCGAACCTTGGAACATGCCAGCTGGGTGATTTTCGAAGATATTATTCTATTCCGCGCCATCTATCAAAGCACCTACGAGATGAGGGAAATCGCCGCTCGTCGTGCAGAATTGGAAGCAACCAATGTGCGGATCGAGCAAACGGTGACCGAACGCACGAAGGAACTCCGCGCCAGCGAAGAACGTGCCCGAACTATTGTCAACATGTCAAGCGATGCGTTCGTGGCGATGAATGACGAGGGGCAGATTGTCGAATGGAATCAGCAGGCCGAGAAAACTTTCGGCTGGAACCGCGACGAAGTTCTAGGAAAGAATTTAGCTGAAACCATCGTTCCATCACAGCATCGAGAGGCCCACTTTGCCGGGATGGACCGGTTTTTGCGCACGGGTGAAGGGCCGCTACTAAATCGACGCATTGAAATCACCGCGCTCAATCAATCGGCAACCGAATTTCCAGCAGAATTGACAATCTCGCCGATCCGGATGGAGGACCATTGGCTGTTTA
>DASXPQ010000119.1:0-6542 GCA_036493575.1 Pirellulales bacterium | reverse complement strand
AGTTGGTACGGCTGGACTGAAAAAGGTGATTTGGACGAAGCCGGCGGCAGCCGCTACGTCCTCTCAGCGGTTTTGGGTGTCACGTTTGGGCGTGGCAATTCCGTGGGCGAAATCATTCGGTACTTGCAGCGCAGTGCTCCCGCCGATAGCACATTCCCAAATGGCACCGTCTACTTTATGGACAATCCCGATATCCGCTCACAAACGCGCAGGCCAGGCTTTCAACTGGCCGTGGAATTGCTCCGGCGCTTGGGCGTCAAAGCTGAAATCATGTCGGGCACACTTCCCCAAAACCGCCCCGACGTACAAGGTCTGATGACCGGGGTCGCCAATATCGATTGGCCCGCCTCGGGCAGCAGTATCCGCCCAGGTGCCATTTGTGAAAACTTCACCAGCTTTGGCGCCGTGTTTGATCCTAACGCCGGCCAAACGCCCCTGTCGGTCTTCCTGCAAAACGGCGCGGCGGGTTCTTCCGGCACCGTCACCGAGCCATTTGCCTGGCAGAATAAGTTCCCTCATCCGATGATCCAGGTCCATTACGCCCGTGGCTGCTCTTTGGCCGAGGCGTTTTATCAATCGGTATACGCTCCCTATCAATTGCTCATCGTCGGCGATCCCCTCTGCCAGCCTTGGGCGAACATCCCGCAAGTTCAAACGGCCGATATCACGGCCGGTGATACCTTAAGCGGCACGGTCACGATCCATCCCACCGCCAAATTGCCGCGCAGCGGCGGCGGCGCGGTCGACCGGTTCGAATTGTTCTTGGATGGCGTGCGCCTCGATACTACGAATGCAGAAGACCCCTTCGAATTGGACACCACCAAATCATCCGACGGTTTTCACGAGCTGCGCATTGTCGGAATTGAAAACAGCGCCATCGAGTCGCAGGGTCGGATTATTTTGCCCGTGCAATTCAATAACTATGGCAAAACGATTCAGTTCAACACGTCGCCGGAGCAGCGCGTGCGTGCCGGCGGAACCATTAAGGTGTTCGCCAAGGCCCCTGGCATGCGCGGCGTAGCTTTTTATCACTACGACCAAGCGCATCCAGTCGCGAAATTCGTCGGCTCCGACGGCGACGCTACCATCGATACCGACCTGCTCGGCGATGGCCCGGTAACCTTACAGGCCGTCGGTTGGGGCGAGGGCGGGTTTGAGACCCTCGTCTATTCCAAGCCCATTACGCTAACGGTCGAAGGCAACGGCATCCGTAGCGAACCCGCCAATACCCCCAAAAAGCTTGGCCGTAAAGAAAAGTTCGAGCAGTAACTAAGCGAATACCGCATGCACGAACATTTCATGCGACTCGCGCTTGCCGAAGCGGAAGCAGCCTTGGCCGAAAACGAAGTGCCCATCGGCGCAGTCATCGTGCACGGCGAGCGAGTCATCGCGGCGGCCCATAATCAACGTGAACAGCTGCGCGATCCAACCGCCCATGCAGAAATGATCGCCATCACGCAGGCTGCGCAGGCCCTGGGCAGTTGGCGACTGGAAGGTTGCGCTCTATATGTCACACTAGAGCCCTGCCCCATGTGCGCCGGCGCCATCGTTCAAGCCCGAGTTCCGTTACTAGTCTATGGTGCAGCCGATCCGAAAGCCGGCGCCGTCGCCACGCTGTTTCAGCTGCTGACCGACCGCCGGTTAAACCACCAGGCACAAATCGTACCCGGCGTGCTGGCCGACCAATGCGGCAGCCTCCTCACCCGCTTTTTCCAAGCGCAACGCAAGCTGGGAAAGAAATGAGAGCGGCAAATTGCCCGGCGTTTCAAATAACCCAGACACCAAACAACTAAATACCAGACGCCTTACTTATAATCATTCTCATCGAGAATGTAGCCCGCATTGAACTTCGTCACGTAGTTGCCGCTGTTATCCACCGCGGAAGCTTGCGAATGCTTATGATCGGGCGTCATCAACTGCTCATATACCCAATAATCGACGTCGTCTCTCAGGAAAAAGCATTCGCCGCCGCACATCGCCACATTCACGCCGCCGGAATGGGCACTGGATGGCCGCACGTAGTAGTACGATGTCAGCGCTTGGTTAGGTGGATAAGATTTGGGTGTAGCACTCGTGGAAGCCAACTGCCGATTCTTGTCACCGTCGATACGCCTCGGATCGGCTGGTGTCGAATCGTCACCAACCTGCGGATCCCACACAAACCCCACCGCTCGTTCAAAGTTGTATACCGCTTTCTGAATGTCGGTTGCCGACGTGGTGGCAGGCGGCAGTGGGAAAGTATTGTCGGTGTTTTGAATCGCAGTCATCGGCGAATAGTACACCCGATACTGGAACCCGTTGTTAATATCTCGCGCGTTGGGCGTGAAATTCTCTGTAAACATCAACGTATTGCCAGCCCCGTCCGGAATATGGTTGAACGAGGAAGCAATGTTCCGTGCGCTCACCCCATTAATTCCGTTGTATCGCGGCGTGTAACGATCGAAAAACATTCCGTTCGTCGCCCGCAACGTGTCGGGAATGGAAATTCCCGCACTTTGCGTCACCGTGGAATTGTTATTCGATACATTCGAATAGTAGCCGGGATCATCCGGAATCCCGCAATTCGCCACGTAGGAAAGCGCGGTCGGATCAACACTCGCATCATCCGCAGGGTCGCTCGGGCAAATAAATGAGTTGATGGTCGGCAGCGCTGAACCTGTCGGTTGTCCATTCGCTGCATATCCGGTTGCCCCGGCGGTTAAAGTCGGATCAATCGCAAAAAACTTCTCATACACATCCGTGCGTTCCATTTCCGGCATCAGCGCTACGGCCCAAGTGCCCATAATGCCTGGCACGCTATTGTTCGCATCGCTCGACTTGCCCGCCACGTTCACATAGCCAGGCAGTTCACCACGATGAATGGCCCCGTACTTCTGCGTCGCCGTCACTAACTGCTTTAAATTATTCAGGCACAGCGCACGCCGAGCCGTTTCTCGCGCGCCGGTCACCGCCGGAATCAACAGGGCCATGAGCATGCCAATGATGGTAATTACCACCAATAGCTCAATCAGCGTAAAGCCCAGCCTAAAATGGCGCCGCGCCGGCTGAAAGCAGTGCATCTTCATGGCGTGTTCCTCCACGGGAATGGGCTACCCCTGGCCCACTCTCTCTATTCTCTCACATTTCACGGTCAGAGTCGAGAGTTTTCACGCGGACCAATTTCCCGCCCCCCGCCACCACAGTGCTAATAGCTAATCTCGCCGGCTCGGCACTCGCAGCGGCACAGGGCTCAAAAACCGACCCCGCAGGCTCGAAAACCCCCAGCCCAGCAAAACCAGGCCGCCCCCCACCAACAGCACCCACCCGGCCGGCTCCGGAACGGAATTCAAACTGCCAACGCTGCGGCCAAAATTGTTGGACACGTTATTGAAGTCCGTGAGATTCACAATGCCGTCGCCATTGGTGTCGCCCAGCGGCGATTGTCCAGTAACTCCGAAATCGTTCAACACGTTCGCCAGGTCACGTAAATCCACCACGCCGTCCCCGTTGGTATCGCCCAGCTGGGTTCGGCCTACCGTTTGATTCAGAATGTTATAGTCCGCGGTGTCCACCTTTCCATCACCGTTCAAATC
Organism: Pirellulales bacterium; assembly: GCA_036493575.1. GTDB lineage: Bacteria > Planctomycetota > Planctomycetia > Pirellulales > JADZDJ01 > DATJYL01. The sequence goes on along the minus strand of DASXPQ010000119.1, from coordinate 2,970 downwards.
GCCGATCGAATTCAAATAGGCATCGTTCATGCCATGCGTTGTTTCATATTTAGAAAGATTACCCAGCGCGGCCGACATCGCCGCAGAATCCGCGGCGGTCCGCTTGCCATCCAAATTGAAATCCCCGGGCACGGGGGCAATGGTTTTCACTTTCTCGCCGCCGGCATTACCCAACTGGTTCATGCCGGTTTGCAAATCAGTCACGTAATTCGTCAGCCACGTGTCGGCCGATACCGTATCCATCGGATCATTATTGAACCAATGCAATCCCAAGAGCGCCGGCGTACCGCCGCCGTACAAGAAAAAGCTCGGTCCCCCGGAATCTCCCGTCATAATTTGCGATTCGTCCGCTCCCACCCCGGGATTGCTGTAGCTGAACGTGTACGCATAGTTTTCGCTCGAGCCGGCAGTTTCCGTGTACATGGCGGCGGTCCCCTTCCAAATCACATTTCGTCCTAAGCGAACCGAAGTTGCCGTCCCCGGAATATCGCTGGAAAGTCCGAAGGTCGAAATTCCCAAGCCCCCGTAAGCATCCGATCCGGCTCCTGGCAGGCTTAAAATCGGATAGCTTGGCATGTCGGTAATGGGCGCGCTCAGCTTGCCAATCCACACGTCACCCTGATCGCCCGGCACAGACGCTTGCAACCATTCCGAAGCCACCAGCGTCCGGCTTTCAACCGGCCCGCTCGGATTGTTGGTATAAAAAAACTGGATCGTATCGCCGTTGCCGGGGGCAAAATGGTTTGCGCTGACCACAAAGCTGGGCGAAATTAGCGTCGCCCAGCGCCCGGCCGTCGCATCGCGCCCCACCCCCATCCACGGGTTCTGAACGGCCATCGGCGGTGCCCCTCCCGGCCAATTCGCCGGGTTGCCAATCCACGATGGGCTATTGTCAAACCGGTCGTAATTCGACGCCGGCGCTGTGCCGTTTTGAATCCCCTGAATCTCCATCGCCGCTTGGCTCTGGCCGGCACAGGTCCACGCCACAATTCCCCATAAAATCCCTATACACCATGCGCGCACTCTCATCCAACGAAAACACACCGAGTTAAACATGAACACTCCATTTAGCCAGCTGCGGGCTGGTCAGATTTTTGGAGGCGTGTTGAAAAAAGAAACACGCCACAGCCACAGGCACCCCTGCCGCCTATCGCTCCTCGCCCATAACCAACATTACCCGGCAAAGCCAAACACCGCAATGGTGCCTTCGGGTAGGGATGATCGATTTACGCCGTTTCGCACCGCCGGGTGTGCCCCTGGCGATACCGGCTCGTCCCCTTATTTGACAAATGTAGCGGCGGCTGTCCTCAGCCGCTGGCCGTTTTTCTTCAAAGAGACGGCTGCTTTCAGCCGTCGTTACATCCAGATTGGATTCAAATTAAGCGACGACCCGATAACGCCGCAGCCATCGGCCGCTAAGCGCCGCCAGCGCTCCTAAGGCCAATAGCACCCCTCCGGCAGGCTCCGGCACGGAGTTCACGCTGCCGCCCCCCATTCTCAGCACGTTCAGCATCTTTTGCAGGTCCGCATTGTTCACGGTGCCGTCGCCATTCAAGTCGGCAATGTAGTTCAAATAGTCATCGTTCATCTGGTGCTTCGACTCGTAGCTCGGCAAATTCGCCAGGGCCGCTTCCATAGCTGAAATGTCGGCCGCATTGAAATGCCCATCTAAATTCAAATCGCCCAACAGCGGCGCAATCGTGGAAGCAGTGTCCCCCACGGCCAAGGGGTTTAGCGCAATATTGGCCGCTGCCAGTTGGCTCATGCCCGTGTTAATATCGCTCACATACTTCGAAACCAACGTATCCAACGACAGCGACATGCCGCCGGCATTGGTCCCTTCCAGCCAATGAAGTCCTAACAAAGCGGGCGATCCCCCGGCATACAAAAAGAATGTCGGACCGCCCGAATCACCCGCGTGTACTTGCGCCTCGTCGTCCCCCACGCCCCGATTGGCCGGCGCATTATTGAACGTGTATTGAAATGCCCACGCTTCCGTCACGCCCCCGGTATCTCCAGGATTGAACCCTGTGTAATAGTGTGCCGTGCCGGTGTCGATCGTGTTGCGCCCCATCCGCACCGTTGTCACATTGCCCGGAAAGCTTCCGGAAATGCCAAATGCTGAAATCCCCAGCTTGTTGTAATCGGTTTGAAATCCCAGATTCAAAATCGGATAAATCGCCACGTTGCTGCTCACCGGCGCATTCAGCTCGCCGATCCATACGTCCCCCATGTCGCCTGTTACATCCGTCTGCAGCCGCGATCCCGCCAGCACCGTCCGCGTCTCCGCAGGGCCGCTCGGGTCGTTGTTGTAATTGAACTGAACGGTATCGCCCACGGCGGGATGAAAATGATTCGCGCTAATGATGAAGTCGGGCGAAATCATCGTCCCCCAAAAACCGTTCGGATCGCGCCCCACTCCCGACCACACGTACGCGCCGTTCAACCGTGGCATCGAAGGCGCTCCGCCCGGCCAGTTCGCCGGGTTGCCAATCCAGGCCGCGCTGTTGTCGTACCGATCGTAATTCGAAGAGGGCGCCGTGGCGTTATCGATCCCCTCGATTTCCATGGCCCCCCGTGCGCCTGTTCCGCACAGCAGCACGATGAAGCTGACCACAGCGGCCGCGCCCCACCCGCGCTGCGGCCTCAGGCCGCACAAAGACGAACTGTCAGCGGGGATTAAAATACGCATAAGGGCGTTCCGTCCATTGCCCGATTAACAGCGTCTACTTCGCAGTGTCCACATCACAGCGTCCACATCACCGGAGGCGCGACGGGTTCTGATAAGTAACCGCGCCCCAGCCGCAAGCACACCTTCCGCGCTCACGCTCCAAGCCCAATCGCCATTTTAGCCACTATTTCCCGGCATAGCAAATCATCGGCAGTACCCCGCGCCCACGGGTATAGCGACGGCTGTCCCCAGCCGTTCAACCCTATCACCAAACACCGACGGTCGGATTTCCAACGTTA
>DASXPQ010000118.1:0-12779 GCA_036493575.1 Pirellulales bacterium | reverse complement strand
AGCGTGTATGTTCGCACTGGATTCGCCGAGCTTGGCCACGCGTCCGGAAACCACGGATGCACATGCGCGCATTCTTTCGTGTTCGCGATCGGATCGCCGCCGTGACAATCGCAGCATCCCAGCCGCACCGTCGGCTTGTTGTGCATGTCACCCACGCCCTGATGGCACTGGATGCACCCCACGCTTTTCGCCAACGCTTCCTCCGCGGTCTGCTGCCGCAAATCAATCCCCTGCAATTCCGGCGGCACCGGAAACGGATCGATTGCATCATTGCCGCCGCCGTGCTCAGAACCCGCCGGCCCGCCATGTACGGAAGGATGTTCCGGCACAGTATTCGGAATCAACACCGAATTAAAATCTCCTCCCTGATCCACCGGCGACGTCGTCGACGCGCGCTTAACCGCCCCCGCACCCACTTCATTTCGCATCATCGAACCCGGCATCATGCTCTCCGGCGTCATCAACTCCGGCGGCAGTTGCCGCGGCTCCTGTGCAGCCCCTTTTGGCCGACTCGGCGCCAACACGCTTTGCACAAATTGCGCTGGTTCCACTTGCGACGGCCCCACTTGCGATGGCTCTGTGACGTTCACGCTTGGCAGTGGCCGCACCGGCATCGGCTCCGGCTCCATCATCGGTGCTTGTGTGGTCGGCTGTTGCTGGCTCGGCTGCGCTGGCTGCGGCGATTGTCCCCAAATTACCGCGGGCGCAACCCAAATCGCAATCACAAACAGCGCCGCCGCTGCCGCGAAGCCTATCGCCGTATATCCTCTATTTCTCATAACATCAACTTCCATGTTGATCTTGCATTCAACCGACCACCGACCCCTGACCTAGAACGTCAGCACCACATTCATAAATCCTGCAAACAAATTTCCTACGTTGCCGGCAATCGGGTCGTAAATGGCTTTGAATCCCTCGCCGGGGATCAATCCTTGCACCCCGCCCACCACAATAATGTTGTTATTCAAATGCGGACGATACTCGCAGCCCAAACTTAAGTCAGTCCCAATAAACCGCGGAATTCCCGCTTGAAACACAAATTGTTCCAGCACCTGGGGCTGCGAAAACCACAACCAATTCACATTCCCAATCAACTTCAGCTTCGGTGTCACGTCAAAATCCGTTCCTACGTTCGCCAAGTACAACCCCGGATTCACAAAGTTCGGCTGTCCTTGAATCTTGCTGCTCCGCAAGTCCGGCACCAAACTGAATCCCTGCACCAGGTTCACTCCCAGCAATTTGATCTGCTGCCGATTCCAATAGCTAAACTGCCCACCGGCAAAATTCGGATCGTCAATAATCGTGTCGAACCCCGTCCCCTTGTTGTCGAACGGATTATTGTCCCCCGACGCATAGAAAAACGACGTCCGCAGCCGCGCCCAATCCCGATCGTAGGAAAGCTCCACCGCCGCCATCTGCGCATTGATGTCAATCTTCTGCCCCGCAATCGGATTCACCGAATCGCGCCCCAGCACCTCGTAAAACGAATGCGTTATGTTGAACCGATTGATATGCCCATCGCCGTTCCAGCCCAGATAGTATGAATTCACCGAATGCGGCGCCGCCACCCCCGCCGGATCGGGCCGCACCAAGAAACCGTTCTTGTCGTACTCGATATTCGCCTGATCGTAGTCGTACAAAAAACTGAACTGCGTCGTGTAACCCGGCCAGATAAAATCCTGCCGGTAAAAATTCGCAATGAACGTGTGCTTCGGCCTGTTGTCAAACGTATTCAAACCGCTGTTGGTTTCTTTCTCCAACCAATCCACGTAATAGAAGTTGAACTGGTTCTGATTCGCATCCTGCGTCTCAAACAACCGCACCGCCCGGTTAATGTCTTCATACACAAATCCCCGAAAGTCGCTCAAAAACGGCTGCGACCCCACCCGCACTGAAGTGAAATCATAATCCGGGCTCGTGTCCGCAATCTTCACTTCCGCAAAATACTCCTGCAGCGTCGTCCATGTTCGGAACCGCTGCGAACCGTTTTGCACGTTCGGGCTCACCACGCCCAATTCCTGCACGTCTAGAAAATTCATGTCGAACTCGCCAGCCACCTTCACCCGCCAATCCACCGGCTTAAACGCCGCGTCCCCGTGGAACAAATCCGCCGACAGCAAAAAGTAATCCGTCGTGAAAAACTGGTTCGGATTCCCGAAGAAATCTGGCTGATTCGGCTGCGGATTCACTTCAAACGGATGCGCTGGCGTCGGAACCTGCCGCCCCTCAAACACATCAATCGTCGAGGCCGTCACGTTCAAAAACGTGTGTTGCCCAATGATCGGGTAATCACCCTTGATCACATTTTGATGATAAGGATCATGCTCCCTGCCTAGCGTATACGGGTAATCATCCAGCGGCGGATGATTCAACCCATACCGATCCCACTCCGGCAAACCAATCCGCCACCGATCCTCAATGGGCACAAAATGACTGCTCGTTTGCCCTTCCCGTGGCACCACGCTCGATGGGCCTGTGTAACCAATCGGCGCATCCATCGGCAGCATCAACAAATCATATGGTTCAGCCGGCGGCTCCAGTGGAATCCCCGACGGCATTAATTGCGAAGGCGACCGCAAATACCGCGGCCGCACCAAGTCTGGCCGCACTTCGCGCAAATAATCATCATCTGTCATTTCACCCATCGCCGCTCGTCCATCAGCGGTCCCAGCCGCCGCAACCGATTGAAAATTTATCGTGGAATGTTCCTGCAGCATCCGCTCGCCCGCCCGCCTCGCCTCATCCTCAAGCGGCTCCGCCGCCGCTGCCTGCTTCAAAAACGCGTCGAACTGCCGATCATACTCCGGCTCCATCCCCATCGGCCGTTGAGGCACAAACAACCGCGGCGGCGAACCATCGCGCTTCATCACGGAAGGCAATTCAGTTGGACTGGCCACCGCTGATGCCAAAATTGGCGCAGGTGCAATCACCGTCGTCGCATCATTGTCGACTGGCGGAAGCGCCACGACGCGGTCACCTGCCTCTTGCCGCGCCAGCCCCACAACAGGCGGCCCGACCACGGGCCCACCCGCGTTTTCCCAACTCGCGCCAACCGGCGCGCTGGAAGTCATTTCGTCAGCGCGCAGCAAAGCCCCTCGGTCGCTCGGCAGCGACACAACCAACAACAGCGCAATCGCTGCTGCGGCAATCCGCTTCACTTCATGCCAATCGAAATGTCGTTTCAAATTTCCACTGCCATTTTCAGCGTGGTAAAAACGAAATCAGCACCGCTCTGATCACATTGATCAGACCGACCAACCGCTGCGCACTCTGCGCGCATAATGGTGGCGCATCGTAAAATGTATCGGCTGTGCGGGTTATGCCGGTGAAATCAATCGTAACGACCCTGCCGAAAGTAACGCCTTCCAGGGGTCTGCTAGCATCCACTGCGAACTGCAATGCTCGCTGATTACCAGAGAAATGTTCGCCACAGCCAAAACAAAAGCAGCTTAAACGCTGCACACCACACCGCTTGCGGAGCTTGCCGTCACCGGCGGACTAACCGGCCAATGCGGAAGCACCCTGCCGATCAATTTTAATGACCCGTACGTCAAGCTCTGTTAAGCTAGCTGACTGCGGGGCAGTTTCTCCAGTAGGTACACCATCCATGAGCCGTTGGTTCCGTCGCCAGCCCAGCCCGCAAAACGCTCTGCGCAGCGCTAAATTGGGTTTCGAAAAGCTCGAATCCCGCGAGCTGCTTGCTGCCAATATCACCACCGCTGACGTCGATCAGCTCCTCCGCCGCGCCGTCGCAGCCTCCGCCAGTAACGATGCCATCATCGCGGTCGTAGATCGCAACGGAACTATCCTCGGCGTCCAGGTCGAATCCGGCGTCCCCATCGCCGATCCCAACACTCTTTACTTTGCCATCGATGGCGCCGTCGCCGAGGCTCGCACCGCCGCCTACTTTTCCAATAACCAGGCCCCACTCACTTCGCGCACCATTCGCTTCATCAGCCAAGACACTATCACTCAGCGCGAAGTGCAGGCGAATCCTGATCCAACAGAAACCGATCCCACCAAGCAAGGTCCCGGCTATATCGCCGCCATCGGCCTGGGCGGCCAGTTCCCTCCCGGCATCAACAATACTCCGCTGGTCGATCTGTTCGGCATCGAGCACACCAACCGCGCCGTCCTCACCAGTCTGGGCCCCGATGGCATGCCCCTCACCGCCGACGACGTCGCCTACAACATCGATCCGGCCTTCATCCCCGCCGGCGTAACAATTCCCATCCCATACGCCTACGGACAGCAATCCGGCCTGCTTCCCGGCGCCGACAATCGCGGCATTGGCACGCTACCCGGCGGAATTCCGCTCTATAAGAATGGCGAACTAGTCGGCGGCATCGGCGTCTTTTTCCCAGGCACTACCGGTTACGCCGATACGGAGCAAGGCTTCGATGCCGCCAACCCTAACCAAACCGCCCAGCAGCGCGAAAATGCTCCGCGCGCACTAGAAGCCGAATGGATTGCCTTCGCCGCGGCCGGCGGCTCGGCTGGTGCCGGCGCTCCAGTCGGCGCGCTCAACGGCGTCGCGCGCGTTCCTGGCTACAACCTACCGTTCGGACACATTTTCCTCGCCGGCATCTCGCTCGAAATCTACGGCCCTAATCCCACCGGCGTAAAAACGGTGCTCAACGTCGGCGCGCATGTCGGCCGCGGCACTGCACCCGCCCCAGGTGCAGGCAGCAATCAGGAAGTCCTGCCCGACGGTACTCTGGAACTCCCCGGCACGTCAGTTTCATCCGGTTTCTTGGTCACGCCTCACGCCGATCCCGGCGCCGGTGGCACGCTCACTGCCGCGCAAGTAACGCAAATGATCAACCAAGCCATCACCACGGCTAAGAAGACCCGCGCTCAAATCCGTTTGCCGATCGGCAGCCAGACCAAAATGATCATCGCCGTGACCGGCGTCGACGGCGACGTTATCGGCCTGTATCGCATGCCCGATGCCACCGTTTTCTCCATCGACGTGTCGATTGCCAAAGCCCGGAACGTCGAATACTACGCCGGCCCCAATCTGCAAAATTTCGATCGCGTCCCGGTGAACGATCTGCTCCCCGTCAGTGCAACCAACCCTTATCTGCCGCTCGGCACAGCATTCACCAACCGCACGTTCCGATACTTGGCCGATCCGCGCTATCCCGAAGGCGTCAACGGTACCGTCGCTGGCGATTTCTCAATCATGCGCGAAGATTGGGTCAACCCGGCCAACGCCTACAACCTCGGCGCTCCCGCCCCCATTTCCGATATCGATACTATCTTCGGCTACGATTCATTCCACCCCGGCACAAACTTCCACGATCCCAACAATCCGGAAAATCAAAACGGCATCGTCTTCTTCCCCGGCAGTTCGCCGGCATATGTCGGCTCGATTTTAGTCGGCGGCTTTGGCGTCAGCGGCGACGGCGTCGATCAAGACGATGTGGTCTCGTTTTACGGTGTCAAAGGCTTCGCCGCCCCCAACGCCATCCATGCCGATCAATATTTCGTCCGCGGCGTCCGGCTCCCCTACCAGGAATTTAGCCGCAACGCATTTCGGTTGTAGCTCCAGTCAACCGGGCTCGCCCGGCGCGATTGTCGCATGGAGGCGACTCATGTTTATTAGCCAAATCGCTCGCCGCTCATTGCTTACTGCCTGGATTGCGCTTAGTGCGGCGTCCGTCCTCGCCGACGACCACCCGGCATTTCTTGATCCCACGGAACATCCGAACCGTAAATGCGCCGTTTGCGGCGGCGGCACCGGCGTCTATTCCGATTCATCCTATTTCTGCCTCGGCCGCTTGTTCGTCCAAGAATGGAAGTGCGGCGACGAGCGCGCCGGCAACCCACACAGCATTTCCTGCCTGGCTCATCCTTCCAACGGCCCGCACGACGATGGCTATTACGTCGGCGGTGGCGATCCCTGTCGCTGCACAGCCGACATGCGCTACTGCAACGAAGGCACCTGGGGCTGGGATTATGTCGGCTGCAGCCGAATTCCCATCGTCGATCTCGGCTACTGGCACGGCCGCCGCGACCAAACCGGCAACTACAAATCCGACGGCCCCAAGTGTTGCCACCACGGCGAATGATCCAAAGTGGGGCTTCAGCCCCAAGCATTGCTTCTGACCAAGAATTCTATACGCAGCCGCCGATCTCTATTCGCGAACCTCTCTTATCACAGCGAATTCAAGTCAGCGCGCGGCTTAGCCTGGCTGCCGATTCTTCCACAAGGCGGTAAAATGCCTCTGCGGCAATCAGACTTGCTATAAAGGCAATTCCGAGCCCTACCAAAGTCTGCCATGGCGTGCCCCATTCGAATCGCAACCAGATGCTCGCCACAATGATGAACACCGGAAAGTGAATCAGAAACAAACTATACGAGATGCGTCCTAAGCGACTGATGATGCCGCTCGTCGACCATTGCTGCCGGACTTCCAATCTTTCACTGAAATACAGCAGCAATCCCACCCCCAGCGAGGTGACCAGTCGCCACCGCCATTGGAAAGCAATTCCGGTCGCCATGAGCAGTACATACCAGCCGAACCACTTTCTGGTCGTTGCATTTTGCAAGGCCAGTTGCGCCAAAACTCCCAAAAAGAATTCAGCAAAAAAATACACGCACCAAATCGACCAGCGCTCGTTCAAATTGAAATAGAACAACGATGTTGCCGACAGCACAAATCCCATCGCCAGCGATGCGTCGCGCCTCCATCGGCTGCACTTGGCCCCCTGGTGCCCGCTCACCGTATCACGCATCCACAGTATCAGCGCGTACATTAACCCCAATTGAAAGTTAATGCAGACGAACCATAATCCGGCCGATAGCGAGCCGTACCCCAAAATGTCCTGCAAAAATACGGCATGCGCAAGCACTTGCGGCAGTGTCGGCGGCGCGCCTACCAACTCCTCGGGCAAATATCCCCGCCCTACAGCGCACGCGCCAATCGCCAACCCAATGACCGCCAAATAGGGCAGCCCCAACCGGCAATATCGATAGAGCACAAAGCGGCCCACTTCGCTCCCTGTCCAGCGCCGCCTTGACATGCTCCGAGCCATCACGAATCCGCCAATGACAAAAAAAACTTGTGCCACTCGGGCATAGTCATGAACCAACGTAAGCAGGTCGGTAAGAACAGGTTGAGCGCTGTCCGAAAGCGGCCAGTACTGCGCGAAGTGATGCCAGGCGATCGCCATCGCAGCAATCCCTCGCAGTCCGTCGATCATCAGCACACGCGACCCTGTATTGACCGGCGCGCGCGCAGCGACACTTCCCAGCGCAACCGTAGCCATCAGTGCATCCTTACATCAAGAAAAATCAGAAGTGGACGAATGTCCTGGACCGTGTTCCTAGAAAGAACTGTTCCCGGAAAGAATGGGCACTTCTCATTACAATCCGGTAAAAGTCTATTGTCAATAGGATGCTGTCCGGTACGCTAGCACCCAGCGTAGCGAAAAATTAGCGGGTGCGTCACGCGGCAATCCATTTCAACGCGCCGGCTCATTCGTATCTTGCAGCAGCTGGCTTTCAGGCGGCGGACCAAATGGCGGCCGTCCCTTCATCCCCGGCGGCGGTCCACCTCTTCCCCCCGGCGGTCCATGGTCAAAATTCTTCATCTCCACCACCCCGTGATACCCGCCCAAAATGTACGGATAGCCTGAAGTCACATGGTAATGGTACCCGCGCGTCGTATCCGTATGGCCGTTGCACTCATCTAAATCCGTCGGCGGTTTTCCATCTTCGCCGTTCGGTCCGTAAATGGCGTATCCGTCGAACGCATATCCAATCAGTGGCGAATGCTCTCCGGCCGGATCTTTGAACGGCGATTTCACGCACACCGGATATTTGTGGTAGTGATATCGCCCTGTCGGATCCGGATGCCCGCAGCACGAATCAAACACCTCCAGCTTCACCGCATCGCCCCCTTCGGCGTTGTACTGGTTGTAAAACGGAATGCCGTTAATCGCCACGCCAATCGGCCCAAACGGCGTCTTCGTCGGTTTAGCCGCCGTCACCGGACGTAGCGGAATATAAAACGTGTAATCTTGTTTTTTGATCGTGTTCGGATTGTCCTTGTTCGGAAACGGCCCATGCGGATGATTCGGAATCCCATCACTTTTAACGACCATGTATTTGTCGGTAAACGTAACCTTCACATTGCTCGTGAATGGATTCAGATGCCCGCCATTGTCCAAGCCGCTTGAATTGCCTTTATCTTCGGCCGACTTCGCCAACAGCGCAATAGCGGTCACCAGCACAATGCAGCCGGCGACATAAATGATAGAGCGGCGATGAGTCATCAATAAAAGACCTACAGATTCTCTGCCCAAATGTTGCCGCCACGACAATCATCTTGCCACTTAATTGAGACGCCCGGGCCCAAATACAGTTTTTATATAGCCCGACTGTATCAGTCGGGTGCCGGATGGCATGCCCTCACAACGTCCCTTATGCCGACGGCGCAACTTCCGCTGGCGGCGCCGCAGTAGGGGGCCCGCCCATCATGCGTCGGCCTTGGAACACAATCCCGACCACCGCTAGCACCAAAAACGCAATCGGCAGCATTCGATTGTCCAACTTCGCCTGAAACGGCGCCAGAATCGCTGCTGCCCCCGCCAGGCTCGACAGCACAATAATCGCCCAATCCATCAGCATCGCTGCGGCAATCGCGCCGATAACTCCCCCCACAATCATCCAGATATGCGGATCGCCTCCCAAGCGCCATCGTGCCACCAGCACGAGCGCTAAGTATCCGCCGGTAAAAAATCCACCGATCGCAAACGCCAGTCGTTGCAAAACGATGCCCAGCACCGCTCCGATCAGGCCTGCCCCCACGGCCGCCAAAATCCGGACCCACTCCTGCTTGTCCGCTAGCCACTCGTTAGCCAGCGCCATGCCCAATAAAAACCCAGCAATGGCGATGAATGCCCAATACAACGACCGGCCGAACAGCAGCACCACAACACCCAGCAGCACCAGCACCCACGCTGGCACGGCATCCATGTTCAGCGTAATTTCCGGAACGTTTTGCGGCATGATTCAGCCACTCCGATTCAAACGGTCGCCAAATAGTTCGTTTACATCGCCTCTTTGATCCCGCGGTTCACCAACCACCACGTAACAGGATAACTCGTCAAGAATCCTGCGCACATGGCAATCTGCATCATGAACCAAAACACCGGGCTCGCCTTCGATATTTCTTGTCCGAAAATGGCAAAGGTCGCAATCGCCATCCAGCTGTACATCCCAATCTGCCACGCAGTCAGCGACAGCGAGTCAATCTTCACCGCCGTCCTCAGCGCTTGCCCCGCCGTCAACTTTTTCATTGGCTTAATCGTGAAATACTGAAACGCAATGCCAAATGCAAACGCCAGAATGTAGTCGATCACCCAGGCGGCAAAAATCGGCTTTCCCAATAGCGTCAGCGGCACAAAATACAAAAACGTCTCGGCCACAATATCACCCACCGTGCAGCCGCTCCCGCAATGGGTCGTGGCCACCGCCACAGATTGCCACCGGGGCCGCCGCATGGCCGGCATACTTGCCGCCTTCATCGCGTCGCCGTCGTGCCCTATTCCCGACATGTTCCGCTGACTTTCGGTCCATCCCTGCGCATACCCGCCGTTCCTCGGCATGTGGCTCGCCTGGCGGCCGATCCGGAAATAGGCCGCTAGCGCAATCGGGCCGCCGTACAGCGCCGTAATTGGCCACACCAAGTTCATAATCGCCATATGCTGGCGATGCCCACGGATGATGTCAATCGCGATGACAATCGCACATAGGACCGCAGACGCGACCGACAGCCAAGACAGCCAGATAAGCCAAGCCGGCATGGCCTAGACCGATTGTTCTCGTTCGATGAAGAAATACAGCAAAGGACCCAACACGTGCAGGAAAATAATCACCAACACCCAAATCAACTTTTCCGTCCCTTGCAGGCGTGGATTTTTCAAGCAATCAATCAGCATCCACAGCCAGAAAATTAAATACAGCAGTCCCAGCAGACCGAACAGCGGGGCAAACGCCAACAACGTAAACATGCTATTTCCTTGCTTAGTGTAGCGCGCTACGCAATCGAATCTCGAACGGTTATTCGCACCGCCGGGTTCGATCTTGGCTGGAAATCAAATCCGCTCGCAACCTGCTACTTGCTTTGCTTCCCGCGCCGATTCGCCATTCTCACCGCGTCGCCGTAAAAGTGCAGGACCCGGTTCGGCCGGTCCATAATATTCATTTCCTTGATTTCTTTTGATTTTTCCGATCCCGGCGGTGCAATCGTCCATGCTGCGCTGGCTGGAATCACATCTGCCAAAGCCACCAGAGCCACCATCGCAATCAACAACTTACGCATGTGCAAAACCTCGTAAACTGAAAGACAGGGATGTTACTACGGACACGCTCTGCACTCCGGCAGTTTTTGGTACTGTCCGTATTTTCGGCCCTGTAGCACCAGGAATTCAATGCGTGGCCAAACGATTCGATTCCGATAAATGTGCCGTAAATGAATGCGCTACGGCCGGAACCTTCGCTGCAATTCACACCACCCGTTGCTGTCTGCCAATCGCAAAATACAACGCAGCCCCCAGTACATGCAGAAAGATAATCACCAGTACCCAAACCAGTTTGTCGGTTCCAACCAACCGCGGGTTCGTCAAGCAATCGATCAGCATCAAAACCCAAAACACGATCGCCGCCAGGAGAATAATCAGACCAAACACTCCTAACATAATTGCGCCGGCCATATTCGAATTCCTTGACAAAAAAATCCCTACGACCCTAATACCCGAGCAATTGCAAACCCGTCGTAACCCTTACTCCCCACGCACTGCAGCGCCGTCACCGTGACTCGTTTTTCCCGCGCCATGGCCTCGTTGCATCGCCGCACGCCTTGCACGCTCTTATCACTGCTTGCCGCATCGATTACCTTCCCATCACGCACCACATTATCGACGATAATCAAACTGCCCGGCCGCGATAACGTCAGCGCCCACTGAAAATATTCCGTGTTATTTTCTTTGTCGGCGTCGATAAAAATCAAATCAAACGGCCCGCGCTTATCTGCTGCCAGCTTCGGCAACGTCTCCAGCGCCTTCCCTAGCCGCACCTCCACGACGTTCGCCACGCCCGCGCGCGTCATATTAGCCCGGGCTACCTCGGCATGTTTCGCGTCAAATTCCAGCGTCACCAGTCGTCCACCACTCGCCAATCCGCGCGCCAACCAAATCGTGCTGTAACCGCCCAGCGTGCCGATTTCCAGAATATTCTTCGCCCCGAGGCACTGCGCCAGTAGCATCAACAATTTGCCAAACGTTGGCGACACCGCAATCGCCGGCAATCCGGCTGCATCGCTCTCCAACACTGCTACCCGCAGCGCCTCATCTGGCTGCACCAGCAGGTCCGTAAGATATTGCTCGACAGTCGTCCAAGTTTCATTCGACATAACAACGATCATACGACATCAACTCTCAACTGACGAGCATCAAACTGGGCCACCACCTCCTCACCTCCCTACCCACTGGCCCAAAAACCACTTAGACATTTAATCCCGCGTTTGCTAGGTTGGATCCCGACCAAGAAATCGATGCAACTTTTGCCATGAGATCACACCGACTTGTACCATCCGGTTGTAAAAACAACCGCCACCAATTCGCCATAATTGAACGTTCTCGAACGTAAATGAACCACTTTCTGTCACACGCCGTCGCTGGAAACCAGCAAATTTTCCGAACCATCCTTACAATGCTCCCGACAAAACCATCCAATTCTGTCACCAAAATAAAAATCCGGGACATAACCGACAATATTCCTTCGTAGATCGTTCTTATGATGCTCCTTGGAGTTGTTAGCGACACCCACGGCCACGTGCCCAACACTCGCAGCGCCGTGCAAATGCTTCACAGCCTCGGAGTTGAAGCCGTCCTGCATTGCGGCGACATCGGCGCAGGCGCCATCGTCCCCATGTTCGCCCAATGGCCTACCCACTTCGTCCTGGGCAACGTCGACGTCGAAGGCCGGGCTAGCGCGCTAAAAGAAGCAATTACCCAAGCCGGCCAAACTTGCCATGGCCGCTTCGGCTCCCTCGAGCTGGCCGGCGTAAAAATCGCCTTAATCCACGGCGACGACCAGCAATTGCTCGATCAAACCATCACCGCCGGTTTGCATCAACTGGTCTGCCACGGCCACACACACGTGCCGCGCCAAGAGAAAATCGGCAACACCCTCGTACTCAACCCAGGCGCCCTCTACCGTGCCCATCGCCATACCATCGCGCTGGTCGAGCTGCCGACCCTAGAAACACAAATCATTGAGGTGTGACCAAGTAAATCACCCTGCCATCCGCGTAATCCGCTCAACTTCGTAAGCTACTGCTTCATCGCCACGGTGCCGATACTGCATCAAATACGCATCCTCGGTCGTGTCTTCGTAAAAATCACGCAGCACGCTTACCGCCCGAAAACCGCACGACCGGAAAAACAGTTGCGCAGCCAAGTTCGTCTCGCGGATTTCCAGCAGAATCCGATTTCGCCGCTGCGTGGAAAGTTTGCCCACCAGCTTCGTCACCATTTGCTTGCCCACGCCGGTTCGGCGATACCGTGAGCTGACAGCGAAGTTCAAAATATGCAGCCGCGTCTTATGCAGCTCGTAAATCATGAAGCCGACAATCCGATCGTTCTGCTCCGCCACCATGCCGATGCAATTGCGTTGCCGCAAACAGCGCAGAAAATCATTCTCGCACCAGGGAAACTCGAAGCTATCCGCCTCAATCGCCAGCGCATCTGGCATGTCGCGACGTATC
>DASXPQ010000117.1:0-8551 GCA_036493575.1 Pirellulales bacterium | reverse complement strand
CCGACAATCCGATCGTTCTGCTCCGCCACCATGCCGATGCAATTGCGTTGCCGCAAACAGCGCAGAAAATCATTCTCGCACCAGGGAAACTCGAAGCTATCCGCCTCAATCGCCAGCGCATCTGGCATGTCGCGACGTATCATCCACCGAATGTGGACCTTCAACGCATGGTTAATCTTGGCGCTCATCGAGGGCCTCCTTCCTTGTCGGCCTGTCGTTTTCTGCCCAATCCTAAGCCGTCGGCAGACTTCCCTGCCCGCTTAACTTCCAACCGGCATGTCTTCGCCCCGCAACTCCATGCCGATTCGATGTGGGGGCAAAAGTTAACAAATCAGCCCTGTTCTGCCAAGACGAAACTGCGACGTTAAAAACCGCAGGAATATCGCTGCTCGCTAACCTGCCGCCAAATTCGCGACCGCCCGCGGGCCGATCGATTTCCACAGATAAAACGCGCTAATTGCCAAGATGCCTATTCCTACCAGTGCCGGACTTAGCCAAAGCCACCAAATCAGCCCCGTCACTAGACCTAACAGCTGCGGACCATGGGCCATCCGCACATCACCCAGCCAAGTGAACCTCAATGCCAATAGCAACCCGATCGAGAAAAGTCCCACGGCTGCCGCTACAACGTACCGCCAGCCATTTTCTGGATGTCGTTGTTGGGTGTAATCCACGACCAACGGTCCTCCTCCACCGCGCGCCATCGCCAGTGTTTCCCGACACCCAGGCGGCGCGTGCTGCACCAAATGTAGCCAGCTGGCGCCGGCCACAAGGCCGTTTGGCATTTCGCCGTCGTGATTCGCCATGTTCAATTTTCGGGCCAATTTCGTTTCTTCTTGATCGATGGCATTCAATTCACTGTCGATGTCTCGCTTTTCTTCCTCGGACGATTCCGCTGACGTCAATACTGTCCGGTCAGCTGCAAACCGGCGCAGCCATGGAATATGCCACCGTGCAATATCGTCGGTTGATTCCTCAAGGATCAGGCCGTTTGCGGCATCAAGCGAAGTTGCGGCGTTTTCAAATCGCAACCGCCGGTGCTGGAATGAAGACATCCCTTGCCCAGCCGGCGCAGTGCCGTTCCCTGCTTCATTCGGCGACCAAACGCTCCATAGTGTGCGTTCTACAGGCATATCAACCACCGTTGGAGCGGTTAATCGAAATTGGCCGCCAAATGTTTCTGCCTGGTTTCCCGAAAAAATCACTTCCAAATGGCGCGGCAACTTGCTGTCTCCTAGCCACACGTTCCATTGGTTCTCACCCACGGCTGAAAGTTGTGCCGGTGCAGCATCGAGTTGGGCTTGAACAAGACGCTGCGTCGCAAGCATCTGCAGTTCGCAGCTCGTGGCGCCTGCCGGATCGACGTCGAATCCGACCACGCCCCGATAGTCGCCGTTGCCATCCCACGACCATTCCACGTCGGCCAGCCGCACCTGCGCGTTTTCGTTGCTGCGCTCGATCGACCTTAAATCGGCACGGCATCGCTCCCCGACTAATTGATAAGCACGATAAGTGCTTGCGTCCGTCACGAGGTCCGCAATCGCTTCCGGCAAGGTCCGCGGAACCAATCCGCGCGTATCCCATGCTAATTGTTCGTTTTCCAGGCGACGAGGTAATAAGAAAAACCGAGTTTGCCGTATCGCGCCCACCACTCTCACATCAGGGGCACTTGGCCGCTGGCCCGCGGTAATTGCCAACGGACCGGAGATCTGTAGTCGTACGTTGCCTTTTAAAGGTGTCTCGGGCCGGAGCACTAACTGCTGCCGATTTTCCCCAATCACCTCTTCTGCCGACGACGATATTGCCGGCAAAACTTCAAACGGACCGGTCCAGTTGGCCGGCAGATCGAAACGAAGTTCATCCAATATCCCCGACTCAATCTTTAAATCGACATGCAGCTTGGCAAGCCAGGAATCTGCATTGCGGCTTAGCACGGTGACTTGCAGAACGCGGGTTTGCGGCTGATTTTGCTCGATGTGCAAGACAGCCGGTTGAAACTCGCGGTCGGCATCCAGTATCGCCACAAGCCGTCTGTGCTCGAAATCCTGTCGTTCCGGCAGATCTTTTTCTACGGGGTCCAGTAAGCCTTGGCGGTGGGTCTCGGCAAGCGCTGCGGCGAAGCCCGCCTCCGGCAGTGCACGCAGATCTGTTAAATCAGATATGTTGACCAAAACATCTGAGCGTCGAAATATAATCGCGCGGAAACTATGCAAGTCGCTTCCATCAATGCTCATTTTCGGAAGTGCGAACCTGGCGTCCGATGGAATTGGCATACGACCACACACTAAAAGATCTCGGTTTCCCTGGACGGGTGCTGCCAAAAATATGGTCACCAAATCCGGTCGACTTCTGGACCAACGGCTAGGCTGAATATCCTTTTGGTCCAAAACCGAAACAGAGTCGATTTCCATTTTCGCTGGAACATGAAGCCGATACTGGAAAGCTTGACCATCTTTGATATTTACATGCGCCGCCAATCGCAGATCTATCTCCTTGAGTCCTGCGATCGCTGCGAGTTGATAACCAACCGAGAGTTTTGGTTCGCGCGGCCAGATCGAAATGCTCCTTGAAGCTTCGTTGGCACTCAGGTTCCAGGCAATCTGCGGTTGTGCACTGCTTGTAGGCCACATGTGGGCGAACTTATCCGCTGAGATACCGTGGCCGCCCGGTGCCGGCAAAACAGTGAATTCAAGGTCCTGACCCACAGTTACTCCGCACCAGCGATGCTCAGCACGAGCTCCGCTCAATTTCCATTCAGGCACTTCCCACCGGCCAATTCCCGAATCGCTCTCCAATTGAAACGATACATCGACGGTCGCTTTTGCCGTCATTGGTCGCGCCAATTCGATGACCCAAGTGTTGGGGTCGGCAAGCATTGGATGGATTTGGGCAATTTCAGCCACCTCGGTTGCCAATTCAGCTTGCGCTGTTCCACCTTTTACATGGTCGGCTGTGGCCGCAGGTTGGGCTGGCTTTGCTTCCGTCATTAAGCTGGGCCGCCAACGGCGATCAGCATTCAAATACAATTGCTGAACGCTGCCCGATTGTATGTTTAGACGAAAGCGGGCATCTACCGCCACGGAATCACGGTGCATTCTAAGCCAATACAGCTCATCGACATCAAAAACTGCAGTCGCAGCAGCTTTTGGAGCGCTTTCGGAAGCACGAAGTATAATTCGGTCGGTCGGACCTAAAACAACCAATTCGTGACCCGCACTTTCAGTACGTACGATTTCTACTGCCTTGCTGAAGCTGACTTCTAGTTTGTACTTGCTGGTGTCGATACCGCTTAAGTTAATTTGCGAGTTGGCAATTCTGGGGATGACGATATTCAGGCCCTTCGGATTTACAGCTGGATGTAGCACAACAATCATTTGATGTGTGCCTTTGCTCTCCAATTCAACTATCAAATTGTGGTGCAGAGTATCGCTGCGAAATGCGGCTGGTTGGCCATCGACTTTTATGCCACCTGGCACAATTGCAGCGCCGTCAAAACCCAATGACAACCGCACCTCAGCGTGATCGACCAAGGAATCAATCTCATACGCGGCTTCCCAATTTCCGTCGCTTAGTTCGCTGCTCATGGTGTTTTGTTTCCCAATCGCAGCGTATGTAGCCTTAGTAATCAAATATTGCGGGGTATTAGGCTTTGCGCTGGTAAGCCTCAACAGTTCCTTGTGGAACGTTTCGGGCAAATAATAAAGGTCTCCTGTCGGCTGATTCTCATGGTCGACTGGAACCAAAACTTGCCAGACTGGCGATTTGGGGCCGTCGGCAAATCCACGATCGGTAAACGTAACAACCAAAATGAGCAGTGACATCGCTGTTGCTAATCCTGAGCCAACAGAATGTGACGCAGTTGGCGAAGCGACTATAGCTTCCCTCCTCGTCAACCATTGAGTGAGCCACGCCATTAGTCGTCCGCCAGTCAAACCGAGCCAAATAGCCGCAGAAAGAGGCGACAATGGTGCCGGGATCAATAGCGCCGTTACCGTGGCAATTGCAAACAATCCAACGTCAACCGTCCTCGGTCGGTTTCCCAGTCGCCATCCGGCCGCAACTGCAATCGTGAATACAGACCAACTCCAAGCCCACAGCGACTGTTTATCGGCGATCCAAATTTGATCGGCGGACCCTGAACCTGCATAGCGATAACAGATCCAATTGCTTCCATCCGATAGCTCGTCCGGTGAATCATCCCATGGCGATCGCAAACCCATCGGTTGCGATCCCGCTCGATTCACTTCCGTAACTGCAGTCGAATATGCATTGGTGGACTTAGAAAATGGCTGATCCGTTTCCAAAGTCGATTGAGATTGCGGACGATTCTCCACGAGTTGAGCTGCGGAAAGGTCCTCGGTCCGCGCTAATGGGCCGAATAAACGCCTGGTCCAAGAAACTTCAAACGGCCGATACTTGCCGACTTGAATGTCCATAAGGCTCATGCTCGGCGGCAGCCATACTTGCCATTGGTGCGATAAGACGGGGACGCTGATCACGGGCCAGGGAGCATCGCACGATGCGATCAGTCCATGCATACCTTGTCTGTTGTTCCAGTGCAGGACGACATTGGAAAATCGTTCGCCTTTTGGCAGCTTGATTTTCCACGATCCTGCATCCACTACCGAATTCGCTACTTGATAACCATTAACCAAAATCGACTTCAATTCAGCTTCCGCCGCCGGTTGAAAATCGATCGTTTCCTGGCCCGCACTCTCCACATGGCACGTCAGTGTGTTTTCCACGCCGCTTCGGCTGTAGCGACAGTCCAATTTAGCTTCCCAAATCCAAGCGCGTGGTAAGGGCACCCGACTTCCATGCGGCGCTAACACTAAAGGTGGCTCAGCCGTTAGCAGCGTGTCTTCTTCCGGATCGTAACGAAAGGCTGCTAGTGTCGTTCCATATTCGTTGATTCCCGGCGCCTCAACGGGAATGGTCTTTAGCCGGCGGCTGTGGATTTCCGGAAGACTTTTTGCCGCCGACGTTATCTGGATGGTGCCGCGTTGGGTTTCGGCGTCCAGCAATGACGCCAGAGCCAATGGCATATCATCGACAAGGGGCGTGCTTCGCGAGGCACGCAACACCAATGGCGTTGAGCGGGGCGTCGATACGATAACCTCCCAAACATCGCCTGGCCACGCTAACAGCGAGCCTTCAGCTTCGGTCAACCGCCGAGCGGTTACTGTGGCAGCGGGCTCACCTTCAAGCGACCACGTAATGGGTGTGCTTCGGAGTTGCGAAAATCGCACGTTAAAACGGCCCACTTCCCGTCCTTGAGGAGTAACTCGAAAGCGATAAGATTCTGTCAGCCGATCGTCGCCCACGAGTGCCTCGGACTGAATTTCCGCCTCATACTGTGGCGCCTTGCCGATAAGCGAAACCGCCGGATTTTGCGCATTTTTGTCATCCACAAACACAAGACCAGCTGATTTTTCGTCCAACAGCGCAGCATCTGCTTGAGACAGTTTCGCCGCATCAAGCCGTGTGAGCTTTGCAGCTTCGCGAATTTGCAGTCGATATGTTTCTGCGGCCTCAACCTGGACGATGCGCCGTGATACGACAGCCTCCGCGAAATTAAGCATTGCCAAGTCACTGGCGTGCATTGTCTCGCCCCACGGAGCGGTACGTCGCCGCCCTTTAATAGACAACCTGATTGGATGTTTGGGCGTAAGCGGAGTGCTAAGTTGCACGGTCAATCTGTTCCCTGACCTGGGATCCGAATGTTGCGACCAATCGGAGATAACTTCCGGGGTGGTACTCTCGACATCCTCGATGATCCATTGGGGCGCAACTTCCGCTTCTAGCAAGAAGCACTCTCCTTGATCTAGTTCGAAATCGCCGAGGTAGTGGCCGGTTCCCTCGTTAGCCCGCAAAAAAATCGAGGTTCCTTGACTTACCTTAAGCTGTTCACGTTGGTGTGAAAGAGCTATTTCTATTACGGGATGGTCGTTGAACAACGTCAGTTGAATCGCGTCGCCGAAGGTAGAGTCGGACAACGATTCGACACCCGACTGCTGGCAATCGTCAGTTCGAAGTTCGTCAACCACGAGAGATTTCGATACAAGTAGTCGGGCACTTCCTGTTTGCCAATCCGAGCCTTTTGCATGGATCAACGGCAGGCGCCATGGCTTGCCGTAAATAATTGGCGCAATCGCACTCAATTGCAGGGTGGTGGTCGAGCCTGAAATTAGATCCTGCAATTCCAGCTCCACTTCTTGTACCGTGCTCTGGCCATCGCTTCCGGCGTTGACCAAAGATACTGGCACGTCGTGTTCGCCGAGACTGGCTTTCGCAAGTGTCAGCGACCGATCCATCTGTAGTTTGATGTTTTTCGGTGGTTTTCCCAGAAAATCCAGCTGGAATCTCGCCGTCAACTGCATTCCATATGGGGAGAATTCATAGACGAAGGACTCGCGGACAAATGTTTTTGCAGTCGCGCCAAGCGGCGTACCACGCTTCACAATTTGAAGCACAGCGCGTTGGTTTCCACCCAAATCAACTTGCCATCGGCGTTTATTGTTTGCTGTTATCCCGATGTCGGAGATTTTTCCGCCCTTAACGGTTGGCATCAAATCCGACGGCAATGTCAAATCCAGCTGATTAACGGCGCAGGCCGGCAATTGGAAATCGAAGTTAAGTGTTCCCTCAGCCTCGCGCTCGCCATAAAGCGACCAAAATCCTTCCATCGTTCCTGCACGATCGACAAGCGCGGCGAGCTCGCCATTGTGATCGTTGCCGAGGACGGCCGTTTGACCATGGCCATCGACTTGCCCCCGACCCCCGTCGGCCGAGGACGCGCTGCCGATCCAATGAAAGTTACTCAGCGACAATTGACAATCGCCTAAGGGTGCCAAATCAGGCGTAGGTCCCGAGTGCTCAAAGGTCCATGCCGACTTGCCTCGAAGGGTATTGCCGGCTAATTCAGCTGAGTAGATCGCCCGAATTAACTGAGCTTGTGTCGATTGTTCACGCGACCAGCCAGTTTTACCGATTTGGGCCAACCGCTGCTCGAACTCATCCGCGCGAATCGGCAGAAAATGTCCAGATGCAGGCCGGGGCCAATCTTCCACTCGATCGGCCGGAACCAATAGGCGCTGGAAACGCCAGGGTATAGTGTCGCCAGCAGCTCCCTTGCTTGCCTCCGACGGAGTTTGTCCAGTTTGCGAAATATATTGCGTGCTTTGCGAATCGGATGTTGTTTGCGCAGTGTGCTGTTCAGGTTTCTCTTTTGCTGTGGCCGACTGCGCGCCAACCGTGCCACACAGCAGCAGTGCGATTATCGAGCACCCGTGTAGACTATGAAGTGCAATGCGCATGATTCGGTTCACCCGTGCTGCGAACCGGTTGCCGGCAGTTCCAAAGATTCAGCAGCGGAGGTACTCACCGCACCTGCCATCTCCAACGATCTACTTTTCTGCCGAATGCGGCTGCTCCGTTCCAATGTGGAACTTCCACTACTGCCGGGCATTACTACACGACCGGATGCATGTCGCCGAGCCATGCGATGCCGCAATATTGCAGCGCACAATATTAAACCAAAGCCGAGAACCGCCGCTTGCGCAAACAACATTGCGCCATCTGGCACGGAAGCGGACAGCATAAGCATGATTACGCCCATTGCCAAAATGCCCCATGGCCTTCCACGGCTCGGCAGATACAACAGCAACAAACCGACCAATAGCGCGGTAGCTGATGAAATCAGGACGATTTGCCAGCGCCTTGCGGTCGACGCGACAAACTTGGAAGGCGTGCCTAATGTGCTGAACAAGTATCGGTTTGTTGCTTCCGGTAGCCTCTCGTCCGAGATTGCTCCGGACCATTTTTCTAATTCCGCTTGGTCCCAGGAAGCTTGTCGGCCCCAGCCAATTCCAGTCCACTTCCAATTGAACTCTGGCGTTAAATCAGTGGGTGAAAAGACCAAATGCTCATCAACCGGCAGCACCAATTGCCAATAAGTCCGTTGGACCCACACCCCGTCTGCAAAACGCGGCCCCTCCGTCTCAATCCAGTGGGCATGGTTATTAACATGTTCCCACTGGTAGCGCAATTCCAACACATGAATCTCTCTATCACTTCGCGGTAAGCTCAATCTTAACGTGCCATCGGTTTTAATCGGCGGCTGAAGAGATCGGCGGTCCAATCGTAGCTCAAGATTATCCGCCGCAATTCCCGCCGGCAGAGAAAGCGACAACTCGTCGCTCGATGTGGTAAACCGATACACGGCGCGGTCTTGCCGAATTCCGCCGGATATCCATGATTGGATCCAAGCCCTCTCGACAACGGTGCCGCCCTCCGCGTGATCCGCCCCTGGTCTCCATCCTATTGTAATTTGTGAAGCTGATTGCGATGTCGTCAGGCACAGATCCGCTCGCTCGCGGCCGACGTTGTTTTCCAATGATTCATCAGTGACTTTCCAATTGTCATCGAGAGCCTGAAAGCGGGCCGCCGATTCACCGCGAATCGTCACTCGGTTACCATCCAACTTTGCCAGCGTCGGCATTACTAAAGGTATGACGAATGGTCCGTTGGAGTCAGCCGCCCATTGTGCTCG
>DASXPQ010000116.1:0-3678 GCA_036493575.1 Pirellulales bacterium | reverse complement strand
AATTCGCGGTGGCCGCGGGCGGAGCAATCAGGCCGGTGCGGCTGAAGAATTGCCAAAAATGAGCATCGGAGTCGACGAGCGAAACAATGCGCTGGTGGTCGATGCGTCCGATTCAATGTTCAACGAAGTGAAAGAGCTGGTTAAACAGCTCGATATGCCAGCAGCCGAGGATCGGGAAACAACTCGGTTGGTAACATTGAAGGCCACAAACCCCGAATCAATGAAATCAATGCTCCTTTCCGTGCTGGGCGATCAGGCTCACACCAGCACCTCAATGACTTCCATGCAAAATTCGACCTCAACCACTTCGCGGAACAATAATTCGCAGAACGGCTTCGGACAGGGCTTCAACGGGTTCCGTCCCCAGGGCGGATTCAGTCCGTTCGGCGGCGGTGGCTTCGGAGCTGGTGGTCCCGGCGGATTCGGCGCTTTTGGCCCAGGCGCGTTCGGCGGCGGTGGCGTCGGCCGAAACTTTGGTGGTGGCGGAGGTGGAGGAGGCCAAGGTGGCCGCAATTTTGGAGGCGGTGGCGGCCAGGGCGGCGGTGGGTTTAATCGGGGTGGCCAGGGCCCAGGCACGGGAACTGGCAGAGCCAATTAAGCAGTGTCATTGCCGCTGTACTCTGCTTTATTTCTTGGGGGGCGAGACCTTGAGAACCTCGCTCGGCGTGATGAAACCGTCGTTGTTCAGATCATATTTAGCAAACTCGGCCAGCTTCTCGTCGGTCAACGGTTCGGCGTATTCGTGCATGCTGATTTGGCCGTCGCCATCGGAATCAGCCTGAGTAAACCATTCAGGCAGGCCCTCGGGCAAGCGGTCTTTGGGGCTACGATAATGCTTGCCATCGTCGACAGGAATACCGCGGCGTACGCTGAGTCCAGCGCTACGACCAGCGGGAGCACCCGCGGCATCAGATGTTGACGTATTAGAACCGGCCGACGCCGACCGGCCCGCACTCGTTCCGGTAGCAGCGGCGGCGCTGGCGGCCTTTGAAGGCGTCGCAGTGCTATCTTCGCTTGGGCGGTTCCAGTTTTTGAGGCTGTCGACTAATTCGTCCAGCGTAATCTTTCCGTCATGGTTGCGGTCATACTTCTCCGGATCGCCGCTCATTTGTGACCATTCACTTTTGTCCAACGTGCCGTCGTTGTTCTTGTCGTAACGCTTCAACATGCTGGCCGCGTAACTGCGAATTTTCGCATCCTCTGGCGCGCCCGACCCGGCGCTTGTGCTGGACGAACTACTGGTTGCGGGCCCACTGTTTGATGTATTACCCGATGAGCCACCGGCAGATGCAGCAGCGCTGGATGTATCACTTCCGAACGATGGGGTGGTTGCTACCAAACTCTCGCCGAAGCCTGGCACTGGCGGCAAATCGGTTGATTCGCCGAACGCCTGCACCAATGCTGGCGTGGAGCTTTCTTGCTTGGTGGAACTCTTACTTGTCTGCGCAGAACTGGAGCTGCCCGCCGAATAGCCAAAATCATCATCGCCGCCCCCTGGAAATCTGCCGCCGGCTGGATTTTGATTTTTCAGTTTTTCAAACGCGGCAATGGCCCGATCGTTGGATATTGGTTCGTCAGTTTTTAAACCAGCGCGTTGCAGTAATGGGCGTAAGCGATCGTTCATTTCGCTCGTTTCAATGACACCGTCGCGGTTGGTATCGATACGATGAACTAAATCGGCGGGATTAACCCCGCCCAGCGGGTCGCCCCCAAATCCTCCGCCAGGAAATCCGCCGCCGAAACCACGACCACCAAATCCTCGGCGGCCAAAACCTCCGCCGGGCCCGCCAAAGCCGCCCCCTGGGAAGCCGCCGCCAGGAAATCCCCCTCGGCCTGGGCCCGCATTTGCCCCACGGGCATTGCCTCCCGAGGCCTCCTGGGCGAATAGCCACTGCTGC
The DNA here is from genome assembly GCA_036493575.1 of Pirellulales bacterium. Classification (GTDB taxonomy): domain Bacteria; phylum Planctomycetota; class Planctomycetia; order Pirellulales; family JADZDJ01; genus DATJYL01. Next base: position 1,780 of record DASXPQ010000116.1, on the reverse strand, counting down.
GGCGCAATAACCGCCGCCAACACCGCCGTCGTTAAAATCCAGTTAAAACGTGACATCTCGATCCGATTGTAACTCCAAAGTATCAAACCACCTAACAGGGCATTTGGTTCCGTTGGACTGCCAAGTTCGGACTGGAATTCGTATGTTAATAAGGGGCGGAACTTCGGGCGCGACAGAGGGTTTAATGGATTGTTCGCTAACTCTGGGGGCGGCTGGAGTTGCGCATCAGATACGGGCCAATAATCTTCCGCCGCGATATCAGGAACATGATCGTTCCAATAGACCGGCCAAATAGGTTTTTCAAATACCCAGTGGAGGAATTGTTGTCATGAGAATCAGTTTAAGTGTATTGAAAGTCTACGTGACGTTAGCTGTTCTTGCGACAGTCGCCAGCGCAATGGCACAAGACCAAGGCGGCGGTCGGCGGCGCGGCGGTTTTGGCGGTCGCGGCGGCTTTGGCACAAACCCGTTGATGTTGCTGCAGGCAGAACCAATTCAAAAAGAACTGGAACTCTCCGACGATCAAAAGTCGTCCTTCACAAAATTAGCGGAAGATAGCCGCCCAGCCGGCGGCGGCGGTCAAATGACGCCGGAAGAACGGCAGCAGCGCCGCGAAGAAATGCAAAAGAAAGTCAACGAAATCTTACTGCCCAATCAACAGGAGCGATTGGAACAAATTGTTCTGCAAGTTTCACTGAAAACGCAAGCCTCGCAAGCGCTGTCCGATAGCAAAGTGGCAGATAAGCTGCAGTTGACCGAAGACCAAAAAAAGCAATTGGGCGATCTGGCCAGTGACTATCGGCAAAAGATGATGGATCTCTTTCAAGGCGGCGGCCCGCCCGATCGTGATGCCATGACCAAATTGCGCAGCGAGCAAAGCGACAAGGCGATGGCAGTTTTAACGGCAGATCAAAAGGAGCAACTTACCAAATTGGAAGGTAAGACGGTTGATATTGATCCGGCGCAATTGCTCCGCGGCCAAGGTCGTCGTAACCGCGGCGGCGGTGGCGGCGGAGAGGGTGGTAAAGGCGGCAAGGGCCAGCCCGACGCCTAGATAAACCGCACTTCAATTTTGAAGTGGCTGCCAATTTCCAATCTGTTTAAGCGAATAACCGGGCAACATTCGCACTCGTTCGCCTAAAACTGAACCCTTGGCACATCGGGTATAATAAAGGTTTGGAACTACGGTCGCGGCGATAGCACCCAATTTGCTTTCGCCTCGACTATTCGTCTGCCGAGCCAATACCCGCAAACATCATGGACGCTGCTGATATTCTCGTACGACGCGGGCTGTTGACCGATCGCCAATTAGCCGAGGTACGTGCTGCGCAATCCAACGGAGCTCAAGTGGAGCAGCTTGCCGTGCAAATGGGATACTGCACGGAAGAATCCGTACTGAAAGCCCTCGGCGCCGAGGTCGGCCTGGATTACATCGATCTGGCGGAAACCCCGGTCGACCTCTCGCTGTTGAAGGATTTCCCTCCGAAGCTGCTCCATCGCCAGTCGCTCTTTCCCGTCAGGCGTGAAAATGGCAGTCTCGTAGTGGCTACCGCCGACCCGTTTGATCTTTATCCGCTCGATGAACTCAGTGCCTCCACTGGGCTAACCGTCGTGCCGGTTCTGGCCAGTCGTGCGGAAATCTCCAAGCTGATTAAAACGCATCTGGGCGTGGGCAGCGAAACCGTCAGCAGTTTGGTTTCGCAAAGCGACGACAATGTGGAGTTGCTTGGCGAGATTGAAACCGACGGCTCCGAGCTTTCCGAAATGGCCCAGGAGGCCA
>DASXPQ010000115.1:0-9128 GCA_036493575.1 Pirellulales bacterium | reverse complement strand
ATCGGCGGTGTGTTGGGCACAATGGTCGTTTCCATTCCGTTTGCCGAGCACGGCATCGTTGCATCTGTCCTGATCCTGGGCATTTTGATCGCAGCCACCGTTCGGCTGCCGCTCTTAGTTAGCGCACTAATCGTCGGCGTCTTTGCACTCTTCCATGGCCATGCGCACGGAGCCGAAATGCAGCATACGGCTTCCGGCTTGCTATACGGAATTGGTTTCTTGCTGACGACTTCGCTGCTGCATCTGATTGGAATTGCAATCGGTTGGTTCGCTCGGCAATCAGCCGCAACTTGGCTTCCCCGCTATACCGGCGCCGCAATCGTGTTGTGCGGCTTGATTTTGGCATTGCCCATGTAAGCAGAAGCCGAGTTGTTATTTGAGGATTTTATCGACCGCGTTCCTATGACGAATTACGCGTAAGCCCGACACATTTAAGCAAGTTGTTGCGGTCGATGTGGCCAATGCAGGTTAGGTCACATGTGTGTCTCCAGATGGTAGTCATCGCACAAACCGGTGGTTATTTGGAACATCCCACACGAAGACGAGTTTATGCGACTAGCATGTGCTTTTGTTAAAGGGCAAACTTACATTGGAATACTGATTCTCCGAGCGCCGACCGTTAGTCGTTGGGCCACGATTAGAGCAATACCGCCCAGAGCGGCCATCAACAACGTCGAAGGTTCGGGAACGGCAATGCCAGACACAATCCATGCGGCGTTCTCGCCGTTGAACGTGCCATTGCCGGAGATGACCGAGCCGTCGTAGGAAATGCCGTAGGCATCGGTCAAATTCCAGCCGGTAAGGTTTACGCCTAGCGTCGGCAGATAGGTGTTGAGATCGACGCTGCCGAGAGTGGAGGTCCACATGACTGCGCGGGAGACGCTGTCTCCAATACTAACACCGACGATGCGCGAGCCGTCGTAATTCACCGCGGTCGCGTAGGAGCTGGCTTCATCATCGAAGAACAGCGGACGAGTCCGGTGGATTGGGTCCAGCGATAGACGCCGGTCACGGTTCCGAATGCCGCCGGGTCCAATTGAGAAAAGCCAACAACCGTATTTCCATCGCCGCTCACAGCGCTGGCCACGGATCGAAGAAACCCAGGCTGGACGCCGAGATCCTGGTAACCGCCGGCATCGGTGTAACGATAGGCGCGGTCGGCGGACAGAACTCCGTCCTTGTTGGCGTTAAATCCGACGATGACCGAACCATCAGCGCTGACGTCTGTAGCGCCGGCCGAATAGCCGAAGCCCGAGGGATCCGGCAGAGCTTGCATCCCTGTCGCGGCGGTCCAGCGGATGGAATGGATCCCGTTATCATCATAGGCCAAGCCGACCACGACCGAGCCGCTGGCGCTCACCTTGTTGGCAAACGAAACAGTTCCGCCCGGCAGAAATCCAATTCCCACAGCGCCCGTCGCGGCAGTCCAGCGGGACGCCTCACTGGTCAAGTTCCCAAAGGAGCCAACGACGACCGAGCCGTCGGCGTTCACGCCGTTTGCGACCGACGATAGCGTGGCATCACTCGGGCCAATGTCCTGCGCCCCCGTGCCGGCCGTCCAGCGGAAGGCGCGGCCGACCACAGTCAACGAATTCTCCGCTGAGCCGACGACTGTCGTACCATTACCACTGAGTGCAATTCCAAAAGTTTGATCACCACCCGGAATGTTGCCAAGGTTCGTAATCGTTGGGGCGGCATTCACAACCGTAGTAGCGGTGCAGATCAAGGCGAACAAAACCGCGGCGAATCGTAAAAATTGTCTGGTCATTGGGTCCCTTTCTAGCAAAGTGTTTTGTGTTGGGCGCTTCGGCCATGAGCAATCGCGGAGCGTTACGCCGGCGAATTTGGCTTACAGTGGACAGTGCGACAGAAGGGGCGGGACTGTGCCACGTGATCTGGGAATGCTGATTTTTTTCCGAGCGCCTACCGTTAGTAGTTGGGCCACGATTAGAGCAATACCACCCAGAGCGGCCATCAACAACGTCGAAGGTTCAGGAACGGCAATGCCCGACACGATCCACGCGGCATTCTCGCCGTTGAACGTGCCATTGCCCGAGATGACCGAACCGTCGTAGGAGATGCCATCAGCATCGGTTAGGTTCCAGCCGGTGAGATTCACGCCCAGCGTCGGAAGATAGCTGTTGAGATCGAAGCTCCCGAGTGTGGAGGTCCACATGACGGCGCGGGAGCCGGTTGCTCCAGTGCTGGTACCAACGATGCGCGAGCCGTCGTAATTCACCGCGCTGGCGTAGGAGGTGTCTTCGTCGTCGAAGAACAACGGGACGAGTCCGGTAGATTGGGTCCAGCGGTAGGCGCCTGCGATGGTTCCAAAGCCAGATGGCGGCGGGAATAATTGCGAAAAGCCAACGACTGTTTGTCCATCGCCGCTCACAGCCCTGGCTACGGATCGGGTAAATCCGGATTGAACACCGAGGTCCTGGTAGCCGCCGGCATCGGTGTAGCGGTAGGCGCGGTCGGCGGACTCTACGCCGTCCTTGTTAGCATTCGTTCCGACGATGACCGAACCATCGGCGCTGGTGCCTGAAGCGCCATATGAAAAGTCGAAACCCGGAGCGGACGGTAGGGCCTGTATTCCCGTCGCTGCAGTCCAGCGAAAGGAACGGAGCGTGGTATCATCGTTGGCCAAGCCAACCACGACTGAGCCGTTCGTGTTCACGCCGTTGGCGATTGAAAGATTCCCACCTGGCAAAAAGCCAAGGTCCACGACGCCTGTCGCAGCAGTCCAGCGGAACGCCTGATTGAGCGAACCCCCATATGCACCGACGACGACCGAGCCGTCGCCGTTCACGCCAATCGCGCTTGCCTGCATCGTGTTGTCACCCGGGCCAATGTCCTGCGCCCCCGTGCCGGCCGTCCACCGGAATGCGCGGGGGACCAAGGTCACCGAATTTTCTGCCTGGCCGACGACCGTCGTACCGTTACCACTGAGCGCAAATCCGAAAGTCTGGTCCCCATCCGGTATGTAACCAAGGTTTGTGATGGTAGGAGCTGCACTCACAACCGTAGTGCAGATCGAAATGAACAAAATTGCGGCGGATCGTAAGAGTTGTCTGGTCATAAGGTCCCTTTCCAGCAAAGTGTTTTTGTGTTGGGCGATTAGGTCAGGAGCAATCGCGGAGGCGTTGCGCCGGCGGACTTGGCTTACAGTGGACAGTGCGACGGGAGCGGCGGGACTGTGCCAAAAAAAGGGGAATTTTTCAGATTCGCCTGATAAGAAAGGGTTGGCCTAGATGAGCAGGCCAGCAGACGGACTTACGGCTCAATCACTGCTTGGCGTCCGGTGACTGAGGCAGCCCTTTAAGCACTTCTTGCGCGTGGGCAGCGCCGTCCTGATCGCCTGCAATTTCGCAGGCCTCTGCGAGAGTCCGCAAAAACGTTGCGTTTTTGTAAGAACTCAACTCGCAGGCTTTCGTTGCCAATTTAACGGCCCTGGGCACAAAGTCAGTTGGGTCTCTCGGAAACCGAGTCATTTCCCACGCGATGTCGTTGAGCAATCTGGCATACATCCGGTGCTGGTTTTCATCGTCTGGCGCTGCCGAGGCCATTTCTTCGGCCGAGTCGAGAAAATCGCCGCCAATGCGGAATTCTTTGAGATCGCGGCAATCGGCCGCGAACCCGAGCATCTTTTCGGCACGTAAGGGGGTCTTCTGTCGCCTGATTTCGCCGAGCTGATCGTGCACCTGCATGATTACCTTCAGGGCGTCGTCATTTTTTCCTGCATTGCGTAGAGCCATGCCGAGCTGCCAGGCTGTGCAAATCGTGTCGAAATGGGTGGGTCCGAGAAGGCGTGTACGCGCCGCGAGAACTTGGCGAAACTCGGCAGCAGCATCGTCAAAGCTTTTGAGTTCACCCAAGCAAGCGGCGTAATTGTAGCGCGCGAAAAGGGCGTCCGGGTCGTCTGTGCCTTTGAGTTCACGTAAACCGTCGGCGGCCTCCTTGGCGTAGCCGCTCGCCTCCTTGAATTGACCTCGCCAGCGCATTACCCAGCCCAACTCGTTTTCAATTTTTAAAGTTTCAACGCGCCGAGGACCCAGCCGAGCCAGCGCTGCCTCATATCCCTGGCGAGATACTTCTAAGTCACGATCGTTTTCTGGTGGGAACGTGGACCAAGCGGCCGGGCCGCCGCGGAGCTCCAGACACACTACGGCGAGATAGCAAGCGGTCTCGGTGCCATCGGCGCTGCCTGCGCCCAAGACTCGCGTTTGATTGGCCCAAACGGACTCCAGGATTTTCTGCGACTCATTCCAGTGGCTGGCCTTGAATAAAGCCAAGCCCAAGGCAGTCTGACATTTCATCGTGGCTGGATCGAGATGGCCGGCGAGCGACTCGCGCAAGTCGACGGCCTTGCGAAGCTGCTCGACCGCTTTCGACGACTGGTCGATGCCGCTATAAATTTCGCCAAAGCGCTGGCGGATTTCGGCGCGAAGCGTGGGATCGTCGGGAAACTTTTCGTCAATCTTGCCAGCCGCGATGTCGAGCGCTTCGACCAGCGCCATGCCGGCCCGCTTGTTGTGATTCGGATCGGCCAGGCCGAAAACTTCTTCTGTCAAGAAATTGTTAACCCCCTCAGCCTTTTTGCCGTTGATTTCTGCCTGGACCAAAGCTGCGGTAGCGCGATTGGCCTCCCGCGAAGCGGTGGCGGCGAAAAAAGTCGAGGCGACCAGGCCAATCGCCAGTGCCGCCAAAACTGCCGCTGCCGCAAGGACGCCAAGTTTGTTACGGCGGATGAACTTTTTTAACCGGTACGCACGTGTGGGCCGCCGCGCTTCCACCGGCTGATCCGTCAAATAGCGATGCAAATCTTCTGCCAGACCGGTTGCGGTCTGGTAGCGCCGAGCGCGATCTTTTTCCATCGATTTCATCACGATCCAGTCCAAATCGCCCCGCACCACTGTCGCCAGCTTCTTGGGCTCAAGGTGCCGATTGGCGGCGATGGAAGGGAGTGATTGACTTGTGCTAAGTCGTGAACTGGGAGCAACAGGTTCTTCTTCGCGGATAATCCGCAGCATTTCGTCGAAGGCTGCGGAGCGGAGGCGTTGCTTGTCGAAGGGCGTTTCGCCGGCCAAGAGTTCGTAAAGTAGCACCCCTAATGAATAAATGTCGGTTCGTGTGTCGATATCCAGCTGATTGAGCTTGGCCTGCTCGGGACTCATGTATTCGACGGTGCCGATGACTTGCCCGAATTCGGTGAACAGTGTGCGCTCGACGAGTTGCTGTCCGACGGCTTTCGCGACGCCGAAATCGATAATTTTGGCGACGGGACGATCGTCGTAGTCGGCAACCAGCACATTGCTCGGCTTCAAATCGCGATGGATGATTCCTTTTTGATGCGCATGCTGGACGGCCTGACAAACGGTGATGAACAGCTCCAGCCGCTCGCGCGGATCCAGCCGCCGCTCGTCGCAATATTGAATGACCGAGATGCCTTTGACCAATTCCATGACGAAGTAGGGGCGGCCCGCATCGGTGGTGCCGGCGTCGAGCATTTTGGCAATGTTGGGATGGTCCATCAGGGCCAGGGCCTGCCGTTCGGCCTCGAAGCGAGCGATGACGTGGCGGCTGTCCATGCCCGGCTTGATGATTTTGAGCGCGACTTTGCGGGCGATGGGCTCGGTTTGTTCGGCCATGTAGACCGTGCCCATGCCCCCTTCGCCGATTTGTTGGAGGAGCTTATAGGGGCCAATCGTTTCGCCAACTTGATTGCTCGCCGGCCCAGCGGCAGCGGTTGGCAAGAGTTCGGCGACGGGCTCTTCTAAAAAGTCGCCGGCATTCGCGTAGGCAGCTAGCAGCGCATCGACCCTGCGGCGCACTTCGGGCACTCCCCCGCAAACCTTATCGAGATAGGCTGAACGCTCGACATTGTTTTCAATTTCCAAAGCCTGGTCGAAAATCGCTTTGACGCTAGGTAAATCTGATGGCATCGACACGGGCCTCGCAGTGAATTGACTGTGATTCATAAGTCAGTGCGACGGCGATGGGTGATTCGTGCCAGGAAAAGCCAAAAATTCAGCGTACACTAACTCATGCGCTCATAGAGCCACGCCCGGCCAAACGCCCAGTGTCGATTGACCGTCCGAACTGAAAGCTGCAATGCCTGGGCGGTTTCCTCAATCGTCAGCCCGGCGAAATAGCGCAACTTGACGACTTCGGCCACTTTCGGTTCCTCGGTTGCCAGTCGATCTAGCAGTTCATTCAAGGCGAGCAGGTCGACGCACGACTCGTTGGAAATCTGGAGTTGTTCGTCGAAGTCGACGCGGCGTAGTTCGCCGCCATGCCTGACACGCTGCTTGCGTCGGGCGCTTTCCACCAGAATGCGACGCATCGCTTCGGCAGCGGCGGCAAAGAAATGGCCGCGGCTGTGCCACTGTTGATCGAGTTCTGCCGGCCCCACCAATCGCAAATACGCCTCGTGAACCAAAGCCGTGGCCTGCAGTGTCTGCCCAGATCGTTCTTGCGCGAGCCTTTGGGATGCCAGCTTTCGCAGCTCGGAATACACCAATGGCAGCAATTCCGCGCTCGCACGTGGATCGCCGCCGTCGATGGCCTGGAGAAGTTGAGTCACATCGGACATGAACTAAATAATAGCTAAGCGCGTGTCGTCCCGCCACAAAACCTTCGCTTACCGGGACTCTTCAGCCTAGTTTTGTGGTTAGCAAAATCTTCGAATTACAGCATCTCCAAACTCATCTCAGCAATCAAAGTGCCGAGAACTCGCCGAAAGCGACCTTGTTGACATTCCGTTTGAGTGCTGTAACGTCTCGGCGTCGCCCGACCCTCTGATCTGGTAGTGTTCTCCCTAAAACGCTTACCGAATTTCACTAGAAATTGGGCCACCCCATTCGTTAAGCTATTCCAGTGCATAATGGCGCATTACGCGAAAGTTTCCAACTCTCCGGCCACCGCAAATTCTGTCCATCAAGTTGACATCGAAAACCACCCCACAATCCTCATCCATGAACCTGAACTCAGACCTAATTGTCCGAACCACAGCGCCCGGCGCCTGGATTTCCCGCCAATTTTCTCCCTCCGTCCGCGCAGAATTGTCCAGTTTTGTCACCAAAATAAAAATCCGCGACACAAGTCAAAACTCCCTGGCCCAATTCCGCAACTTACCGTCCATTTTTCCGCGCGATATAATTGAATTGATTGTCTTTCGATATCCGACCTGACCTCGGACCGTGACCAACCACTCACCACAAACAACTCACCACTCACTCCGCCTCTGCCATGCCCGCCGCTCCTCGCACTATGTTCGAAAAAATCTGGGATGCACACGTCGTGCATGCCGAGCCCGCTGGGCAGACTCTGCTCTACATCGATCTGCACCTGGTCCACGAAGTCACCAGCCCCCAAGCCTTCGAGGGCCTCCGCATCGCCGGCCGCAAAGTCCGCCGTCCGGAACTAACCGTCGCCACCCCCGACCACAACGTCCCCACCAGCGATCGCCGCCTGCCGATTGCCGACGTCATTTCCAAACAGCAAATCGACACCCTCCGCAACAATTGCAAACAGTTCGGCATCCGCCTGTACGATCTGAACAATCCCCAGCAAGGCATCGTCCACATCATCGGCCCCGAACTCGGCATCACCCAGCCCGGCATGACCATCGTCTGCGGCGATAGCCACACCGCCACTCACGGCGCCTTCGGCGCCCTCGCCTTCGGCATCGGCACCAGCGAAGTCGAACACGTCCTTGCCACCCAAACCCTGCTCCAATCCAAACCCAAAACGTTCGAGCTCCGCGTCGAAGGCAAGCTCGGCCGCGGCGTCACCGCCAAAGACGTCATCCTGTTTCTCATCGGCCAAATCGGCACCGACGGCGGCACCGGCTACGTCATCGAATACACCGGCCCAGTGGTCCGTGGCTTTTCGATGGAACAGCGCATGACCGTCTGCAACATGTCGATCGAAGCCGGCGCCCGCGCCGGCATGATTGCCCCCGACGAAACAACTTTCAAATACGTCCAAGGCCGGGAGTTCGCCCCGCAAGGGAAAAATTTCGATGCCGCCGTCGAGCGCTGGCGCCAGCTCCCCAGCGACCCAGGCGCCAAATACGATCGCGTCGAAGTCTACGACGCCGCCGACATCGCCCCGCAAGTAAGCTGGGGCACCAATCCCGGCCAGGTCGTCCCCGTTATCGGCAGCGTCCCCGATCCCGCCAACTTCGAGCGCGACGACCAGCGCAAAGCCGCCGCCCAATCGCTTAAATACATGGGCCTGGAACCTGGTAAGCCAATGCAATCTTTAGCACTTGACCGCGTATTTATCGGCTCCTGCACCAACGGCCGCATCGAAGACCTCCGCGCCGCCGCCGCCGTCGTCCGCGGCTACCACGTCGCCAAATCCGTCGGCGCCATGGTCGTCCCCGGCAGCGGCCAGGTAAAACAGCAAGCTGAAAAAGAAGGCCTCGACCGCGTCTTCAAGGAAGCCGGTTTCGATTGGCGCGAAGCCGGCTGCAGCATGTGCCTGGGCATGAACCCCGACATCCTCACTCCCGGCCAGCGCTGCGCCAGCACCAGCAACCGAAATTTCGAAGGCCGCCAAGGCAAAGGCGGCCGCACTCATCTCGTCAGCCCCGAAATGGCCGCCGCCGCCGCCATTGCCGGCCACTTCGTCGACATCCGCGACTGGGAGTACAAAAACTAATGCAGCCGTTCACCAAACACACCGGCCTAGTCGCACCGATGGATCGCGCCAACGTCGATACCGATCAAATCATTCCCAAACAGTTTCTCAAACGCATCGAGCGCAGCGGCTTCGGCCAATTCCTGTTTTTCGATTGGCGCTTCAAAGACGACGGTTCCGACAATCCCGATTTCGAATTGAACCGCCCCCAATACCGCGGCGCCAGCATCTTGCTCACTCGCCGCAACTTCGGCAGCGGTTCCAGCCGCGAACACGCCCCCTGGGCCCTGGCCGATTACGGTTTCCAAGTCGTCATCGCCCCCAGCTTCGCCGACATCTTCTACAACAACTGCTTCAAAAACGGCATGCTCCCTATCACGCTCTCCAACGCAAACGTCGACGAGCTATTTGCCCGCTGCGCCAAATACCCCGGCTACAAGCTCACCGCCGATCTGGAATCGCTGAAGCTCACCGACGACCAC
>DASXPQ010000114.1:0-1630 GCA_036493575.1 Pirellulales bacterium | reverse complement strand
GATGTCTGAGCCTGCGCCTACTCCTGCTGCCTCGAAAACACCTACCGCTATTCATCGGCGGTATGGCGCGCATCGCCGCCTCGTATGGGCTGGTGTCGCCATTGTTGTGCTGGTGGTGTTGGCCTATATCGGAATTCCGTTTGCCAATACGGTTTTCAACACCGTTTCGACCGACGACGCCTACGTGAACGGGCACGTTACGTTTGTTGCCGCGCGAATTCCTGACCAGGTGATGAATGTTTTGGTTGACGACAACAACCGGGTTCGCAAGGGGGACATTCTGGTTCAGCTGGACAAAACGCCGTACCAAGTTGCGGTTGAAGTCGATAAAGCGTTGGTAGTGACGGCCCAAGCAGAGCTGGCGGTAACTGAAGATGAAGTACGCGGCATGATTGCCAATGCCCGGGCCAATCGGTTTAAGCTCGAACACACGATCGAAGATGTCAACAATCAGGCGGCTCAATTGCGAGCCAGCGTGGCGGCGCTGGAAACGAGCCAGGCGCGGCTGGCGCGAGCCAAGGCCGATTGGGACCGTGCCAAGGAAGTGCAGAAGACTCCTGGCGCGATCAGCCAGCAAGATGTCGATTTCCGCGAAGAGGCGTATCGCGTTGGCCAAGCGCAAGTGAAGCAATCGTTGGAGCAAGTATATCAAATCCGGGTCAGTCTCGGTCTGCCGGCACAACCGGCGAGCGGCAACTTGACCGAGGTGCCAGAGAACCTGGATCAGACTTTCTCTACGGTTCGCCAGGCGCTGGCAGATTTAATGGTTAGTGCGGCCCCGCTTGGGATTACGCCGCCGTCTTGGAATGCCACGCCGAAGGAAGTGATTGCGGCCTTTTATAAGCGCGATCCGGAAGGAAATTTGGACCGGATTTATGCCAAGCTTTTGCCGGAAGCGCCGGCGATCAAATTGGCGCAAGCGAAGCTGCAAAAGGCGCAGGCCGATTTGGATCAGGCTAATTTGAATTTGAGTTACTGCGACGTGGTGGCAGAAATCGACGGAGTGATTACCCGACGAAATGTGAATCCGGGAAATAATGTGCAAGTGGGGCAAAGCCTGATGGCGATTCGGTCGTTGACCGACATTTGGATCGATGCGAATTTCAAAGAAACGCAGCTCGATTGGCTGCGGATCGGCCAGCACGTGCGGATGAAGGTCGATATGTACGGACGGCATCACGAATTCGAAGGGCGGATCAGCGGCTTCACCATGGGCACCGGCTCGACGCTGGCGATATTGCCGGCCGAAAACGCCACGGGAAATTTCATCAAAGTTGTGCAGCGGTTGCCGGTGCGAATCGATCCAATCAATTACGATCCGGACAAGCTGCCATTGTTCATTGGTCTTTCGGTTGTGCCGTATGTGTATGTGAGAGAAGCGCCGAGCGGACCGGACGCGGGCGAATTCCTGCAGCCGTATTTGCCACTGCCGACGGTTTCGCGGCAGTCGGAGAATTCTGCTATTGAAAATGGCACAAATCCTGAAATTCAAACGCAAGACAAAGCCGCAGATGCGAAGCCGGCGGAGCCACCAAAGTCGTCCGGCGCGAGCGAGCCATCGAAATAGCGCCAAGGGCAGCTGATTCAACCCCGCCATGAGCACTGCTGCTATATCGTTGCCGGCCACTCG
>DASXPQ010000113.1:0-2166 GCA_036493575.1 Pirellulales bacterium | reverse complement strand
CCAGCCGTTGTTAATGTTGCTATGCAGGCGGGCATCTTCCGCCGCACTAATCCAGTTGCCACGATCATAACGTTCCCCGTTTTGATAGCGCGCTAGCCGATCGGCGGGGAGCCAACCAAATTCATCGCTCCATACTTGGCCTGCGTCCAACCGACGAGCCGCCTCGGGAGAAACCCATTGGTCTTTATTTTTTTGATCGCCCAACACATGCCGTGCCGCCTCGTGCTCGGGATTCTCCCGCACGGTTTCCCGCGCTAGTTCAAAGGCCAGTGCATATTGCTTGGCTTGTACGGCTGCGTGCGCGAGCGAGAACAATTCTTCGGCCTCCGCGCGGCGCAACTCCATGAACCGGTTCCACCATTTTTGTGCCAGTGGCGTTTTAACCAGATCCGCCGGCGCCGCGCTGCTGGCCGGGAGCGTGAAAATGTAAATCATCAGCGAATCACGCTCGGGCAACCAATGGCGCGTGAATTCTGCTTGCTTTGGCAATTCGTGGGCGGCGCACTTCTCCGCTAGAGTTTGCAGCTGCGCAGCGTATGACTGATAAAGTTGCTGCCGTGCCGTATTCAGGCTCTCAGGCGTTTGGTCGTCCGCCCTGACAACATTTAAAGTCGTTGCAAGTCCAAGCAGACAGGCCAGGAGCAGTGATACCACAGGCCGAACAGATGATTTGCCTGAAAGCAGTTCCATACTTCCAGTTTACCATCGGCGACGATAGTGGCAGAACGTTTTACGCCGTAAAAAAGCCTGGGTTTGCAACCGCGAGCTTAGAATAAACGGGGGGTTCCGGCTACTTCTTCTCGAAGGCGGCGTCGAACTGCACTTTGCTGGGCGTGAAATCCAAACGTTTGACAAATTCGCACGCCTCGCGGGCCCCGTGTTCGCGGTCCATGCCGCCGTCTTCCCATTCGACCGACAGCGGGCCGTTGTAACCTGCCTGATTTAAAGCTCGGATGATCTCTTCAAAATTGACACTGCCGCGGCCGGGGGAGCGGAATTCCCAGCCGCGGCGCGGATCGCCAAAATTCAAATGACTACCCAGAATTCCCGTGCGGCCGTTGAGCAGTGTGATGGCGTCCTTCATGTGCACGTGAAAAATTCGGTCCGGAAACGCCCGAATGAATTCGACCGGATCGACCCCCTGCCAGATTAAATGGCTGGGGTCGAAATTGAAGCCGAATTCCTCGCGGTGACCGATCGCTTCTAAAACACGCTGGGCGGAGTATAAGTCGAACGCAATTTCCGTGGGGTGCACTTCCAGCGCGAACCGCACGCCGCATTCGGCAAATACGTCGAGAATCGGATTCCAGCGCTGCGCGAATTGTTTAAAGCCGTCGTCAATCATTTTCGAAGGCGTCGGCGGAAATGAATATAGCAAATGCCAGATCGCCGAGCCGGTGAAACCGTTCACCACACTCACACCGAGCTTTTGCGCTGCCCGGGCCGTATTTTTGATTTCGTCGGCAGCACGTCGATTGACGGCTTCGGGATTTCCATCGCCCCAAACGTACGGCGGCAAAATGGATTTATGCCGCTCGTCGATGTTGTCGCACACCGCTTGCCCAACCAGGTGTGCGCTAATGGCGTACAGCTGCAGGTCGTTCTTTTCCAATAGCTCCCGCTTGCGCTTGCAGTAGCCGGAATCGGAAATCGCTTTGTCCACTTCGAAATGATCGCCCCAACAGGCCAGCTCCACGCCGTCATAACCAAACTCGCTGGCTTTGCGGGCCATAGTTTCCAGCGGCAGATCGGCCCACTGGCCGGTGAATAACGTGACAGGACGTGCCATGCAGATGCTCCTGGAGAAGATTTCGATGTGCGATTGGATGAGCGATGCGTGACCTACGGTTTCATTCTAAAACCACTTGCCGATTCCGGCTGGCATTATCATTGTGCCCAATGCATTCCGCACGGCAAAGGGCCACGGCTGCCGCATTTCTGAAAGAGCGCCGTTAGCCCGAATATTTTGCACCAAATGCCGATCTTAGCAGAGCCTGTGATACAATGGGCTCGACAAACAGAAGTTCGCGCCGCAGTCCACACGTTGTGTGGGAGTGCATGTCCAGGATGACAGCGATCAACATGACGCAATCTTGCCGGCAACGAGGAAATTACCGTGGCATTCGGCTCTGGCCCAAAACTCCGTCGCCAGACAGTGCGTAGGCA
>DASXPQ010000112.1:0-3195 GCA_036493575.1 Pirellulales bacterium | reverse complement strand
TTCCGCTGCCTGGCAGTCGGCTGGCGAATCAACGACAAACTTAATTTGGTATGGAAATTCGTTGACCAGCCGCCGGATAACGTCGGGCCGATGCCGCGATTGCTCGTGCCGCACCTGCCAGCGATGATCTTGCTGATCGGTCGGCCCCGAGCCAGCCAACTTAGGGCTGATCGACATCAAATCGCACACCAGTGGCAAATACAGTGTGCCCGCCGTCTCGACGGTGATGTGCAGCCCGCGCTCCTTGAGCGCTGCCGCCAGCGGCACCAGTTCGGCAAACAACATCGGCTCACCGCCAGTCAACACGGCGTGCCCGCACGATTGGTCATCAATCAGCAAATTGTCAACCTGCCGCAGAATTTCATCGATCGAAAGATCTTCCCCTTCCGGCTCCCAGGAAGTGTACGGCGTATCGCAAAACCAGCATCGCAGGTTGCAGCCGCTGGCGCGGACAAACACGCTGGGCTTTCCAGTTAAAAAACCTTCGCCTTGAAGCGATCGAAATATCTCGGCAATGCGCATGGAGAAATTGAACGATTACGCGGTTGGATAGGGGAGCGGATCGGTCAGCCCGGCCTCAACAAATCCCTTCTGGCGCAGCAAACAGGCATCGCAGCAGCCACAGGATCGGCCCGACCCATCCGGGTCATAGCAACTGTGCGTCAGACCGTAATCGATGCCCAACTGCACGCCACGCCGGATGATAGCTGCTTTGGTCATCGTAATCAGCGGTGTGTGGATTTTGAACTTGAGCGTCCCTTCCACGCCCGCTTTCGTCGCTAAATTTGCTAACTGCTCAAAGGCCGCAATATATTCGGGCCGGCAATCGGGATAGCCGCTGTAGTCAATTGCGTTCACGCCGATGAAAATATCCGCGGCAGCCACGGTTTCCGCATAAGCCAGCGCCAACGACAACAGTACCGTGTTCCGCGCTGGGACATAGGTCACCGGAATACCGTGCTCCATCTCGTTTGCACTGCGCCCCTTAGGAACCGCAATCTCCGCCGTGAGGGCGCTGGCGCCAAATCGACCCAAATCAATCCGTATTGTCTCGTGCCGCTTCACACCCAGATGTTTGGCCACCCGGGCTGCCGCCTCAAGCTCGAAGCGGTGCCGCTGGCCATAATCGACCGACAGTGCAAACAGTTCGAATCCATCCGCCCGAGCGATTGCGCCCGCGGTGGCCGAATCCAATCCGCCGGAAAGCAAAATCACCGCAGGTTTAGTGGGCGCGGGTGATTTTGTTGAGTTCGATGATGAAGAAACCCTGGTTTCCATCCTTCCATGTTGGCACAATTAGATTTGCTAGAAAAGGAGCCCAATTGTGTCCGATAACTTCCGCAAGATGCTCGAAACCTTCGCCAACCAATATCCCGGGCGGGATTACTCCATCGAAATCATCTGCCCGGAATTCACGTCAGTGTGCCCCAAAACCGGCCAGCCCGATTTTGGAAAGCTCACCATCACTTATACGCCGGAAGCCAAATGCGTGGAACTGAAAAGCCTGAAACTGTACTTACAGCAGTTCCGTAACGAAGGAATTTTCTACGAGACGGTGACCAACCGCATTCTGGACGATTTGGTCGCAGTGCTTTCCCCACGCCGCATGAAGCTGGTCGCCGCCTTCACTCCCCGCGGCGGAATTAGCACGAATGTGACTGCGGAGTTTTTGGCGAAGCATCCCTGAGCCTCGCCAAAATCATTGGACTCACGATGAACGTCCATGTTCGACAAGCGATGCCAGATGACGCCGATACAGTGAGCAGCGTACTAATCGAAGCTGCGAGTTGGTTGGAAAGCAAAGGCATTCCCCTATGGCAGTTGGACGAGTTGACGACGTCACGCTTAGCGCCTGATGTTAACGCCGGCCTGTTCTATATTGCTGAGTGCGACGGTCAGGCGGGCGGCGTTGTAAGATTTCAACTCGAAGACCCATTGTTCTGGCCTGACGTGCCCCCTGGTCAGTCAGCATTTATTCATCGGCTGGCCGTCAACAGACAGTTTGCTGGAGGCGGAGTTTCGTCAGCATTGCTTGAGTGGGCCGTCAGGCAAACGCAGTCGCTCGGTCGAGATTACTTACGATTGGACTGCGTGGCCTCGCGCCTCAAATTGCGCGCAGTTTACGAACGATTTGGCTTTCGCCATCATAGCGATCGACAAGTCGGACTGTATTTTGTCGCACGTTATGAATGTCAGGTTGCCGCTGAGACGGACAATGTAACTGGCTAACGATGCTTCTAGCCGTTCGATACTTCACGCTCAATACGTCCGCGCCGTCGGCAGCTTTTTCCAATCATGGAATAGCTGCTTGCACTCGTCGGCCAGAACGCCGCCGATTAGTTTTACTTTGCTGCGGCCCATTGAAAGAATTTGGGCAGCGTCGATATACAGCTCATTAAAGCCCGCATTGGCCGCATCTTGCACGGTGGCGCCGAAGTAAACCGTATCGATCCGGGCCCAATGCAGGGCCGACATACACATCGGACACGGTTCGCAGGTGGTGGCAACGATCCCACCTTCTAAAAGCCACTTTCCTATATGTTTGCAGCCAGCCCGAATGGCATTCACTTCCGCATGGGCAGTGCTGTCGATCGTCGTCAGCACCGTATTATGCGCGGTGGCAATCACTTTACCGCCTTGCTCAATGGCGCAGCCAAACGGACTGTTGCCTGTCTTAAAACCCTCGCGGGTTTTCTCGATGGCTAAACGCATTAGTTCTTCTGGTTTCATCGCGGAATTTTGAACCTACATAGTAATGCAGCGACACTGCGATAAGTTTAGCCACCGCGGCCACACGAAACCAGATCACGCGCAGTATGGTCGCAATTTTCCCGCAATCTCGGCAGGGATGGGCATCGATTGCAGCTCACTGCCACGCGCCGGCAGGCGGCAACACACGGCCGTCATACTGCCCGTGGCTACGGGCCGATCGTCATGCCGAACATCGAATTGGTAGGTGATGCTCTTATTTCCCAGGCGCGAAATGCCTAGCGTGATGGTCAGCACGTCTTCAAACCGCACCGCGCTCTGGAAATCGCACTGGGCATTCACTCGCGGCCAGCTAAATGGCCCGGCATCGTCTTTCGCCAATACGCTCAGGCCCAGCGAACGCAAGAATTCGTGCTCCACCGATTCCATCAGCGGAAAAAACGAAGCGAAGTGCATGATGCCAGCGGCATCGGTATCACGAAATTC
>DASXPQ010000111.1:0-10895 GCA_036493575.1 Pirellulales bacterium | reverse complement strand
GGACTTATCGCCGCTGGTTTTCACTGGAATTTTCTTGGCCATCGCTGCCGGATTTTTCTTCAACGTAATCGTGACCACGCCATTGGCATGTTCCGCTGAAACGTGTTGCGCGTCGACGCTAGCCGGCAATTGCACCGTTCGGCTAAAGCTACCGTAGCGACTCTCGCGATGATGGGCGTCTCGGTCTTTCTTCTCGACCGTTTCCTTTTTCTCGCCGGCAATGGTCAATCGATCTTCCGTGACCGTAATCTCCAGTTCCTTGGGATCAACGCCGGGCACTTCCGCCCGCACCGTGAAAGCTGTGTCGTTTTCCGATACATCTAGCACTGGCGCCCAGCGTCCCCAGTTTCCGACCGATTCGCTGAGTGCGCCGAACGGTTCGCGCCAGAACGAGTCGAATAGACGGTTCATTTCAGAGCGAAACTCGTTCATTGGAGGAACACGTCCCTCCTGCATTTCACCCGATTTGTTTTTCCAAGGTACTAAGTTCATGGCAATCCTCCTAAATTCCGATCAAGCTGATGCTACCAGCAGCAATTGATCATGTGCTACTATCATCCAATCATTCGTCACTTGGCTGCCACTTTAATTTTACGCGGTTTGGCCGCTTCGACTTTGGGTAAGTGGAGGGTTAGCACTCCCCCCGCATATTCGGCGGAAATTCGTGATGGGTCAATCTGCTCGCTCACCCGAAAGGTGCGATAAAAATCGCCGACCCCATATTCCTGTCGCAAATAAGGGCCTTGCGAGTCCTGTCGCGCCGGAACTTTGGCATAAATGGTCAGCGCGCCGTCTTCGAACTGGATATCAATTTCGTTGTTTTTCGCTCCGGGAACGTCGGCTTGAACTACGAGCTGGTCGGCCAGTTCGTAAATATCGACATTCGGTCGATAATACGGACCGCTGTGAGTGTGTTCCGGTGGCGCGACATCCGCTGTCTGATTCTCTTGATGGATTGTGGTTTCAACAGACATGGCTATGCTCCGATTTGTTTGTTGGATATTTCTGATGATTTTTTGTGAACCTTCGGAGTATCCTACTTGCTGGATGGTTATTCAGTTTTTACCTGAATCTTTCGTGGCTTGGCGGCTTCGGCTTTGGGAAGTGTTAGCAACAGCACACCGTCGTTCAGCTGAGCGTGCACTTTATTGGCATCGACTTCACTTGTCAGGCGAACAACGCGAGTGAAAGCTCCTACACCGCGCTCACGGCGATGAAACGCCGCCTCGGTTTGGGGTTCCTCAGGGCGTTGGCCCTTGATGGTTAGCTCGTCGCCAACCACGGTAATATCCAAGTCCTCGGCTTTGAGTCCTGGCACTTCCGCTTCAACGAACAGACTTTCAGCGTCTTCCCAAACATTGACGGCGGGAAAACCGCGACCGGCAACCAAGCGTGCGGCACCGGAAACCGTGGGATGCGTAAGAACGTTGGAAAACAATCGATCGACTTCGTCGCGCAGCTGTTGGAGCGGATGAACGGTGACGGTACCTCGTAAAACCATGGTTTCTCTCCTCGAATTGGTCGTCAGTATATAGAATCGATTGACGAAGATTGTAGTTCGTAATCTTAAGGTGCACGCTATGACTGCAAAAATGATCTGCAGGGATCAAAAAGCAAAGTCCGTGCCAAAGTGGGTTGCATAGCCCGGGTTGTAAAACACTGCGATTTCGAAAGTTAGGGCGTGAGCGACCTGGAAGGCTACCGGTGCCTGCTGCCAAAGTGACAGAACCAGCCTTAGCATGCGACGAAAGGGCTCTGGCTGCAATTACTGTTTGTCAGCGGGCTGGCCCCTGAAGGGTCGTCACGGCTCGCAATGCGAACATCTGCGTGCATAAAGCTTTCCGGTTTTTCCGCAGGTGAGGCGGTGACGAGTGTTTCGTAGTTTTTCGGTGTGTTACATGCGGTTGTGGCCACGCCGGTCGATGCGTATACTGGGTAATTCGTAAGATTTCCCTGATATAAAAGTCATCCGTGGCGGACTACGCCAGCGGTTGTTATGCGTTTTAAGTTACTGGACCGGATCGTCGATCTGAAACCGGGCGTAAGTATCACGGCCGTAAAAGGATTGGCACTATCCGAAGACTATTTGGCCGACCATTTTCCGCAGTTTCCGGTCATGCCTGGCGTGTTTATGCTGGAAGCCATGACGCAGGCCTCGGCTTGGTTGATTCGCGCCAGCGAAGATTTCCAGCACAGTTTCGTGGTGTTGCGCGAGGCGCGAAATGTTAAGTACGCTGATTTTGTGGCGCCAGGACAAACGTTAACGGTGACCGCCGAAATGCTCAGTCAAACCGAGAGAGAGACCAAACTAAAAGTTCACGGCATGGTGGATGGCAAGTTAAATGTTAGCGCCCGGTTGGTTTTGGCGCGCTACAACCTGGCCGAGGGAAACGCGGCCCGCGCCAGTGCTGATGCCCATGTGATCCGTCAAATGCGATTGCGATTCGACGTATTGTATCGACCCACCGACTGTTCGGCGGGAGCATCGGCTGGCAACGGTAGTCCGGCCACAGTGAATCGCCTGGCGATCAATCCTACAGAAATCAACTCTGCTGCAATTCAATAAGAAGG
This sequence comes from Pirellulales bacterium, assembly GCA_036493575.1. Taxonomy (GTDB): domain Bacteria; phylum Planctomycetota; class Planctomycetia; order Pirellulales; family JADZDJ01; genus DATJYL01. Next base: position 8,324 of record DASXPQ010000111.1, on the reverse strand, counting down.
TGAACGAACCCGGGAGGTTTTAACCAATGCCTGTACAGCAAGCTGAAGTGTTTGAGAAAGTTCGCAACTGTTTGGTCGACGCGCTGGGTGTCGACGACGACGAAGTGACGCCCGAAGCCACGATGGTGGGCGATTTGGGCGCTGAGTCGATCGACTTTCTCGACATTGTTTTTCGCTTGGAGAAAACATTCAACATCAAGATTCCCCGCGGCGAGCTGTTCCCGGAAGATATTCTTAGCAACGCTCAATATGTCCGCGAGGGAAAAGTTACCTCTGAAGGAATTGCCCAGTTGAAAACGCGCATGCCGTTCGTTGATCTGACGAAATTCGAAGCCGACCCACGTGTTACGAACTTCGGCAACCTGCTCACCGTGCAAGATTTAGTGAATTACGTGCAAAGCAAGCTGCCGTAATCGCCGTTTCAATCGGGCGAACCGCGCGGCCGCAAGTGAATTCGGAACCGCAGCGAATCGTTTAAGTCGTACTTGGATTCCAACATTTAGGTTGTTGACAATGCGCTGGTTCTGGATCGATCGATTTACCGAATTCACCAGCGGCCAAAGCGCAACCGCGATCAAAACTCTGTCGCTGTCGGAAGACCATTTACACGATCATTTTCCCGGCGCGTCGTGCATGCCCAATACGTTGATTTTGGAAGGCATGGCGCAAACTGCCGGCCTGCTGGTGTGTGAGCATGGCGGTTTTACCAAGCAAGTAGTTTTGGCAAAGGTTTCCAAAGCGCAGTTTCATTTTGAAGCGTGGCCTGGCGACACGTTGACCTATCGGGCGCAAGTGCAGAGCATCAAGGATGACGGCGCCATGGCCAGCGTGACCAGTCACGTGAACGGTCAACTGCAGGCCGAGGCCGAGATTTTCTTCGCGCATTTAGAACAGCTCAACAGCCGGGGCGACAAGCTGGAACTATTCGATCCTTACGATTTATTCTCCTGGCTGCGATTGCTCAAGTTGTACGAAGTGGGCCGAGATGCCGACGGCAATCCCTTAAAAATTCATCCGCACATGGCGGAAAGCGATCCGCATTTGCGTAGCTCGGCAGTAGCGGCTTCGTGAGCCGCGGGCCGGTCTGTATAAGCGGTGGGGAAGGGCGACACATTAATGGAAGTCGCGCTGAATCACTGCAGGAAGAGGATGCATTATGAAACGTCGCGTTGTTGTTACAGGTGTTGGCTGCGTTACGCCGCTGGGCCATTCAGTCGATGAAATGTGGCAGCGACTGCTCAAAGGCGATTCAGGCGTGAGTTATACGACGCATTTCGATGCCAGCAATTTCCCCACCAGAATTTCTGCGGAAGTAAAAGACTGGGATATTGCTGATGCGGGGGAGGACCCCGATCGCTGGAAATATCGCGGACGACACACCCGCTTTGCCGCAGGCGCTGCCAAGCAAGCGATGAACGATTCCGGTTTGTTGTCCAACGGCAAATACGATCCGACGCGTTTCGGCGTTTATTTGGGCAGTGGAGAGGGGCAACAAGACTTCTTGAGCTTCTCGCGAATGATGGCTCGCGCCCTAGAAGGCGAGCAGCTTGATGTGGCCGCCTTCACCCGCGAAGGATTGGAAACACTACATCCGATGTCGGAATTGGAACAAGAACCACACATGCCGGCCGCGCACATGGCGTCGATGTTTAACGCCCAAGGGCCCAATGCGAATTGCCTGACGGCCTGCGCCGCCAGCAGCCAAGCGATTGGCGAAGCCGTGGAACTGATCCGCCGCGGTGAAGCGGAGTTGATGCTCTCCGGCGGCACGCATAGCATGATCCATCCATTTGGGGTGACGGGCTTCAACTTGCTCACGGCTCTTTCGACGCGCAACGACCAGCCGACGAAAGCTTCGCGTCCGTTTGATAAAGATCGTGATGGTTTTGTGCTTGGCGAAGGTTCTACGATGTTGGTGCTGGAGGAACTCGAGCATGCGAAGGCACGGGGCGCGAAGATATACGGCGAAGTGCTTGGTTACGGTTCCACTGCGGACGCCTACCGCATTACCGACCAGCATCCGGAAGGGCGTGGTGGGGCTGGATGTATTCGCCTAGCGCTGCAAGATGCCGAGATGAATCCGACGAATGTTCAGTACATTAATGCCCACGGCACCAGCACCGACGCCAACGACAAAACTGAAACGCTGGCAATCAAAACGATCTTCGGCGATCACGCTTACAAAGTGCCGGTTTCCAGTACCAAGAGCATGCTGGGTCATTTGATTGCGGCGGCTGGCGCAACAGAATTGGTCATTTGTCTAATGGCCATCCGCGACAACGTGCTTCCCCCCACAATCAATTACGATACGCCTGACCCAGAATGTGACTTGGACTACATTCCCAATACCGCTCGGGAAGCCCGCTGCGATGTGGCGCTAAGCAACTCGTTCGGTTTCGGTGGACAGAACATCTCGCTTATCGTCGGCCGCTTTCGCGGATAGAACGACCGATCAATCGCAAGCGCAGTGAGTCCGCTTGGCACTCAAACAAAAAAGACCCAGGGGTTACAACCCCTGGGTCTTTCTCATTTCATCGCTCAACCACCGATCACCAACCCATATGTCTATGGGCCGATACTCGGCGGATTTTTGGCAAAGAAATCGCGCGGTCCGCGCACTGTGTAATAAGGATAAGTCACTTGTGGCGCTGGTGGTCCGGCTGGACCTCCCAACTGCTCTCCCACTGCGGCCCGATCGTCGGCGCAATCCGGAATCGGCGAGCAATCCGAGTGATGGCTTAAGCAGCCGCATCCAGCGCCATATGCGCCGCAGCCGCCTGGACCACAAGCGCCGCAATTCGGTCCGCAATAGCCACAGCCCTGATCGCAGCCGGAGCCGCAATTATCGCACTTGGAATGTCCCCACCAATGATATCCGCAGCATCCGCTGGAAGCCGAAACGCACAGCGCAATCAACAGCGCCAGCAATGTGTTCCGCATGGCTATTTGAATCCTTTCCAGATTTAAGATCAGCCTGGCCGGCAGCGTTGGCGGAAAAAATTCGCGCGGGAACACTTCTGGACGCTAAATCGCCAGAGATAGATCCCCCCGATGCGATGTCCGGCTAGACATGCCTGATTGGGTTTTATTGGCGCCGGCCTGAGCCCTCCTCGGCTTGCCGACACCCTCTGATAGCTGTATCGGCGATAAAACCGGCAGAATCCAACAAATCGTTACGATCGCTATCACCGCTAGCGATCAGCTGTTTGGATTTCCAATATCACGCTTTCCGAGTCGGTGTCTGTCAGCGGGTAAGCGGCCCGCTTGCGCAATTGCAGATCCTTAAACAGGCCGTGATGTCGGGCATCACCGCGCTCTTCCAGCCATTGCGGTCCTTTGATTACCAGCAGTCGCCCGATGTTTTTCCAATGCGGCTTAAACCAGGTGAGCAGTTTTGACAGCGGAGCGACGGCTCGGACTAGCAAGGTGTTGAACCGCTGACTTTCCAACAGCGTCTCGGCCCGGGCATGGTGCACATCCGCTGAAATGCCAGCTTCCTGGACGATTGCCGCCACGGCTTTGGCTTTTTTGGCCACCGATTCGCACAGAGCTACTCGCACATCAGGCCGCAAGATAGCAATTACCGCTCCCGGCACGCCGCCGCCGGTGCCCACATCAAGGACGCGTTCCTTTGGCTCCAGAAGCTTCGCCAGTTGCACGCTGTCAATCACATCGCGGGCCACAAATTTTTCATACGTGGTGTGACGCGTGAGATTCAACCGCCCGTTCCAATCCCATAGCCGTGCGGCATAACGCTCCAATGCGGCGATTTGTTCCGGTGGGAGTTCAAGGCCATGCCGCGCCAAGGCGGCGACAAGAGTGTCGCTGGCTGCTGAGTCGCTGGTTTCTTGCGTCATGGTGTCGATTCGATTACTCGTTTCTCCGTGACGACAAAATCCATGCGACGGTCGTGTAGTTCCAGTGGCAGTTGTGGGACAAGCTGGCATTCATATGCCAATCCAATGGCTAGCCGCGGTGGATGGGCTGCTAGAAAACGATCGTAAAACCTGCGACCGGCCCCCAGCCGCTCGCCATGCTCAGTGAAAGCCACGCCGGGACAAACGCACACATCGATAGCGCCAGAAAACGGCTTCCCAGGCGGCGGCGCCAAAATGCCGAACTCTCCCAGGTATAATTCGTCAAAAGCCAAAATCTGCAGGGGAATCATCGCGTCGGAGCCGGTGATGCGCGGGACACAAACGATGTGAGCTTGCGTCAACAGCATGCGGATTAGTTGATGTGTTCCTACTTCGCTGCCGTAGGAAACATACACGAACCAAGTCCTCGCATCTCGGACAGCGTCAAGCGAAAGCAGTTGAGCATTAATTTTGTCCGTCGCCGCTTCCCGTGATGCGGCATCGAGCAAATTTCGCTTTGTGCGAACTTCTCGACGGATTTCAGTTTTCGAAAGCATCGGACAGCCCTTCATCGATTGCGATTGAGCATCGCCGCAATGCTCTTGATCGTAACTGGCTTGATGACCCCATATTCGCAAATGATGCCGCGAATCAAGCGGGCTGGCGTCACATCGAATGCGGGATTGTACACATTCACTCCACAAGGGGCAGTCTGGCGGCCAAAACCGTGCGTAATTTCTTCGGCCGCGCGCTGCTCAATGGGAATTTGTTCGCCGCTGGCATGCGATAAATCAAACGTGCTGCTTGGCGCTGCCACGTAGAACGGAATGTTATGAGCCGCAGCCAGGAGCGCAACACCGTACGTGCCAATTTTATTGGCAGTATCGCCGTTAGCGGCGATCCGATCGGCGCCAACCAGCACTGCTTGAATGCGCCCCTCCCGCATGACTTGTGCAGCCGTCGAATCGCAGATCAAAGTGACGTCAATGCCACGCTGTTGCAATTCCCAGGCGGTAAGCCGGGCACCCTGCAACAGCGGCCGAGTTTCATCAACGAACACGTGCAGGCGTTTGCCGGATTCGTGCGCAGTAAAAACCGGCGCTAGTGCAGTTCCATAATCCACGGTCACAAGGGCCCCGGCATTGCAGTGGGTGAGAATGCCTTGGCCATCGTGCAGCAGTGCTGCCCCGTGCCGGCCGATGGCCCGGCACATCGCCCGATCGGATTCCCAGATGGCATTTGCTTGATCCAACAGCGCCGCAGCAATTTCCCTGGGAGGGCACTTGCCGCGCAACTTGTCCGCGACCTGTTTCATGCGATCTAGCGCCCACACTAAGTTAACTGCTGTCGGACGGCTGGCGGCTAAACGCACGGCGGCGTTTTCAAGCTGAGAGAAAAAAGCTGCTTCATCGGCGTCGAGGACCGATTGCACGCCCAAACAAACGCCGTAAGCCGCAGCAATGCCGATGGCCGGCGCCCCGCGAACTTGCAGTTGGCGAATAGATTTCCACAGCATTTCCACGTCGCGGCATTCGACTACGACCAATTCCAGCGGCAGCAAGGTCTGATCGATCAGTCGCAAATGGCCGTCGACACCGCCAACCCAATGCAGAGTTTGAATTTCAGATTGCAGTGCAGAAGAGCTCGGTTGCAGCGAGGTGGCGGTCATGCGAATCAAAATCTGGCATGGTATCGCATGCCAAACGTCTCGGCGACGGCTTGGTTCGTCACCTCGTTATCGATGATGTTCACTGCGGCCGCTATCGGCGGCAGTTCTTGGGCAGCCCGGGCAACGCCGCGATTGGCAAGCTGCAACACCCAGGGAAGTGTGACGTTGCAGAGCGCGTAGGTACTAGTGCGGCCGACAGCCCCGGGCATATTGGTGACGCAGTAGTGCAGGACTTCATCGACAATATAGGTTGGTTCGCTATGAGTGGTGGGCTTACTCGTGGCAATACAACCGCCTTGATCAATCGCCACGTCAATAATCACACTGCCGTGCTTCATTAATTTCAGGTCTTCTCTTTCAACTAACATGGGGGCTTTTGCACCGGGAATCAGTACGGCACCTACGACCAAGTCGGCTAATTTCAGATATTCCCGCACGGTGTAACGATCGCTAAACAACACGTCGACATTGGCGGGCGTGACATCGTCGAGATATCGCAAGCGATCCATGTTCACGTCCAGCAGCGCGACATTAGCACCAAAACCAGCAGCTACCTTGGCGGCATTGGCGCCGACAACTCCGCCGCCCAAAATCAAAATATTCGCGGGGGCGACGCCCGGGACTCCTCCCAGCAAAATGCCGCGTCCCATTTGCGGCTTTTCCAGGTACTTGGCCCCTTCCTGAATGCTCATCCGCCCAGCGACTTCGCTCATGGGCGTAAGCAACGGCAAGCGGCCGCGATCGTCACGCAGCGTTTCATACGCAACGGCGGCGGCGCCGGTGGCCAGAAACGATTCCGTCAACCTCCGGTCGGCCGCAAAATGAAAGTATGTAAATAGCGATTGTCCTTTGCGCAGCAGCGGCAACTCCTGCAGTTGCGGCTCTTTCACTTTGACGATTAAATCCGCTTCCGCAAAGATGTCTTCGGCACGATCGACTAACCGCGCCCCTGCCTGCTCGTATACCGGGTCGGACAGGCCGGACCCGTCGCCGGCGCCATGTTGCATAAGTACTTTGTGTCCTGCGCGAGTTAGTTCTTCAACTCCGACCGGCAACATGGCGACACGATATTCGTCGCGCTTAATTTCCTTGGGAACGCCAACAATCACAGCAGAACCTCCCCGGCCATACGAGCTGGTTAAATCTTGACGACAATTAGGTTTATTCAATTTGAATTAACAACATTTCAACAGACCTTAACGCTTGCGCCAAGGGTTTGGTCGGCGGAAGTCGGCCGACCACGAATCTTTCCATGCCGGCAGTAGACATCTACCCAGGGGCGTGCCAAAATACCGTTGCTTTGCGCGAAGAAAATGCGACGCTCGTTGTGTTGAGCTCGGAAAATCGATTCGGCACATACCTCGACCGGGTAATTTCAATCGGCCACGACGGCATGGTGAAAGTCGCATGATGCACCTTCTTTTTCCACAGCGTGTGTTCATGTCGCGGAAAAGCAAATGGATTGATGTAGAATCGCTCATCGAGCCCGCCTCAGCGGTGGCTAGGCGAGCCATTCGCGGACGTCTGAAAACCGTTTGGGATTGGCTGCCGCAGGCCGCCGATCGGTCGACCGATGACGCCGAGTTTGTGCACCAATTGCGCGTTGCCACGCGCCGCGCCATGGCGACGTTGCACTTGTTCGATACATTGCTTCCTCCGCGACGCAGCCGCTGGTTTCGCAAACGACTAAAGTGTTTGCGAGAGAAAGCCGGCGAGGCGCGGGATTTAGACGTGCTCGCCCAGCATGTAACCGCAGTATGTCAGGCCGATCATTCTGCCGGCTGCGCCGCACTGTTGGAACGAATATCGGAAGCGCGGCGCGCTGCCCAGCCGGCGATTACCAAAATTTACGAAAAGCTATGTCGGCGGAAATTCCAGCGACGCGTAAAACGGTTGGTTCGGAAAATTCACTGGCGGAGCCAGCAGGGTGAGGAGCCAACCTACGAGACCGCGGCACGGTTGGGCTTACGCCCGCTGGCGGTTGACTTTTTCAATGCCGCTCAGGGCGATTTTGAAAGCATTCTGGCGATGCACGAATTTCGCATTGCCGGCAAACATCTTCGATATGCCATGGAGGTGTTTGCCGCCGCGTTTGAACCTGGCTTTCGCAAGGAGCTGTATCCGGTGGTGGAAGAGCTGCAGATGAAACTGGGGGCGGTGAACGACCATGCCAACAACCGCGACCGCTGCCTGGCCTGGCTGGATGAAACTACCGATGAGTCGCAGCGTCTGGTCTTAAGTAAGCTGATCGCTCTGGAAACCACCGGCCTGCAAACCAGCATGCGCGACTTTCGCCACTGGTGGAGCGCCGAACGGACCGCAGATTTGAAAGCTCGCTTTTGGCAGGAAATTGCTCCCAGCGAAGCGCGCTGCGCTTGACCGACCGCGGTTTCGTCGATGAGGAAACTGCAGTTCGCCGCTATTTGGCCGGCTTTCGTTTACCTGCGGCCTTAAGTCTCCATCTCCGCATTCGGCTGTGGCTCCGCCGCGGACACCGCCTGCAAGAATCGTCCGCCGCTTTCATACCAGCCTTCTGCGGTGAACCGACACCAGGGCAAATCCATCAGAAATCCAACCCACCTTCCATTGCCAACTTGGAATGAGGCAATCATCCGCCGATGCGAAAGCGGCTGCGGATGGTAAAATCCAAATCCGCCTTCCGATAACGATCGTCCCGCCACGACAATCGACGGTCCGCAAGGCGTACGCCCGTCGCTTCCCACGGGCGATAATCGCACCAGATGCGGATACGGATACCGGCGGCTGCTCCGCCGCTCCAGCCGATATCGCGGCTCTTG
>DASXPQ010000110.1:0-7083 GCA_036493575.1 Pirellulales bacterium | reverse complement strand
AGCAATACGAGATAAATGGCCATCAAGGCACCTATGACTCCTAACAACACTGCGACAGTAATGCCCAGAGACCAGCGCGGCGCGCGGTACGACAAGCCGCCGTCGAGGCGCCGCAAGAAACCGATATGTTGCCGGGCAGCGAGCAGGCAGACGATTATTCCCAGGACCACTAGCGTGGTGCCGATCCAGAGAGAAAAACCTGTGTGAAGAGGAACTGGCATGTTTCTGACGGCAGCGACCTCGCGAAGAAAGAAGCTAAAGCGAGCGACGACGAATCCGAAACCCATCATCGCTAAAGCTGTGCGCACCCAGGCCAGTAGCGTGCGCTCGCCAGCCAGGCGTGTTCTGGGATCTTCTAGCGTCAAGGAATCGGGGGCCATACCTGAATTCTCCTGGAATCACAAAGGAGTACGCAAAGTGTTATGGATTGCTTAACGTTTTCGACTGACTGTTGCTGAGGGACTGCTTGAGATCGATGAGTGGCTGCTGCTTGATACCGATCAGGCCGCCGCGCGGGCGGTCCAAATCGGCGATCAGCGTGATGACGACTGCAATGAGCAACGGCAGCACCCAGTTTGCAAAGATACTGCGAGCCCCATGCGCTCCGGCTGCATAACCGCTGGCGCAACATCCGCAAGCGGCAATGGCCAGCACCAACAGCCACACCGCACCGGGCACATGCGTGCGAAGTGCATTCATCCGCGTGGCATCGAGATCGATGGTTTCATTCAGCGAGGTGATAAAGCTGACGGCCAACGGCGAAGGAGCTTCTTTTGCCGATGCAACGGCATGGGCCCATAACTCTTGTTGAATTTGTGCAGCTTTCTGCTCGGCGTTTGCTTGCTGGGCCCTGTCCTCGCCCGCATCGTAAAAATCGAGCCGCACGTCGACATAGCGGCGCAAGAGATTTTCCACGTCGGATTGGTGCGCCCCGGGAAGAAGTGCCGCACGGAGATAGGTAGTACCGATGGCGTTCGCCTCCTGAAGCACGAGGGCGCGCCGCGATTCGTAGCGACCCACCGCCATGGCAAACGTGAAACCGAGCAGCAGTCCCAACAGTCCAAGTATGGCGCCTTGAATTCCTCCGATCTGACCTTTCCGGGCCTCGTCTTTCGCCCGATGCAGTCGCAAACCGAAGCGATACCCGATTTCAGTTGCGGCAAGCAGCAGCACCGCCGCCACCGCAATGACGATCCATTGGCTGAAGAAAATTTGGCTGAGAATTGTGTCAAGCATCGTGAGTAACGTGCTTTAGTTGCTGCTGCCGCCGACGCTTTCCATTTTCTTCATGGCCTCTTCGATGGCTTTTTTCATGTTGAGCGTGTCGGCGCCTTGGCTGGGCGGAAATTCCTGCAGGCTTTTGAGGTGCGCCGCGAGGAACGGACCGGCGGCGGTTGGAGCCCACAGTTTTTGGCCGACGAATTTACGGCCTTCATACTCGTAGCCCGGTGCGTCGGGTGTTACTTTTTCCAGTGGGTCCATCAGCAGGTTCGTAATGTACGGCACGCTGGGGTAGGATTTTGAATCGAACCAATCGCCGTGGTGCTTAACGCCGATATCCATTTTCCAGGCTTCCACTCGAATGGCCATCAGGTCGGTTTCGTCGTAGTACAGGATTTCGTGGCGCGCGGATTTCTCGGACTTGCCTGTCCAGTAATCCAGGTTGTTGTAGCCGTCGAGGTGAACTTTGTAGTCGGTGCCGTTCATCTTGTAACCCTTGAGCAAATCCTGCTTGAGGTTGGGAAGCCCAGCGGCAGCAGCGAGGGTGACGTATAAATCTTCGTGACTTTGGATTCCGTTCGCATCACGTCCGGCCGGAATGTGTCCGGGCCATTTAATGAGGCACGGTATCCGCAGGCCGCCTTCCCAGGTGGTGCCTTTCTCGCCGCGGAAGGGTGCATAGCCGCCGTCGGGCCACATCATGAATTCGTTGCCATTGTCGGTGCTGTAGATAACGATGGTGTTGTTATCAATGCCGAGATCTTTGATCTTCTGCAAAATCGAGCCGACTTGTTCGTCGTGCTCTATCATTCTGGCCCGCACGACATCTTGCTCGGCGCGGCCTTCGTTCACGGCCATCTGGACGTACTTGGGATTTGGGTGGGACCAAATGTGGATGGCGGTGGAATTGAACCAGACGAAGAAGGGTTTATCGCCCTTGCCGACACGGTCCAAATATTTCAGTGTTTCGTCGGTTACTTCCTGGTCGAAGGTTTCCATCCGTTTACGAGTGAGCGGGCCGGTATCTTCGATTTTTTGCTTGCCGACGCGTCCGAATTTTGGATCTTCCGTGGAATCGTCGACATCGGTCGCCTTGGTGCGCAGCGCGCCGCGCGGACCGAACTTCGTTTTGTATTCCGGATGCTTTTGTCCCGGATAATCGAGTTCTTCCGGTTCCTCCTCGGCATTCAGGTGATAAAGATTGCCGAACCATTCGTCGAAACCGTGAACGGTGGGCAGGAATTCGTTGCGATCGCCCAAATGGTTTTTACCGAATTGGGCCGTGGCATAACCGACTGACTTGAGCACTTCGGCCAAGGTTGGATCGCTCTTTTGGATGCCGCGCTTGGAACCGGGGATGCCGATGGTTGTCATGCCGGTGCGAATGGGTAACTGCCCCATGATGAATGCAGCGCGACCGGCCGTGCAACTGGGCTGACCGTAGTGATCGGTGAAGAGCATGCCATCTTTGGCAATGGAATCGATGTGGGGCGTGCGGCCCATCATGCCGTGGGTGTAGGCGCCGAGGTTCCACATGCCGATGTCGTCGCCCCAAATGACGACGATGTTTGGTTTTTTATCCTGCGCTTGAATCGAGCCTGGATGCAAGGCAAAAGCGAGCGTGAACGCCGAAAACATCGCGAGTGCGAACCTTGATCGAAGGGTCATGACACTCCCCTTTGCAGAATAGCGTTGATTGCCGGATGACCGATTAGAAGAGACTTGACTGACAGCATAGGCATTGCCGGATGACAATGCAATCAGCGGAGATAGCGATGAAAACAGATCGTTCCGGCACTGAAAAGCGTGCCCTGATATCACGGTGTAAGTGCCTAGAAAACAAAGTGTTTGGTACGTATTTGTTCTGGAGCCAATTGATGACGATGACGCTTTTGGCGTTGTGGCCGGGATTGGTTTTCAGTATACGTCCTAGTCCATTTTTCTTTGCCCGGTCGTCTCCTGGGCAACTCCAAGTTGTGGAGAGGGCAATGCGTTTGCGCGTGCTGACCATCATCGCTTTTTCAATACTGCTGACAGGCTGCACCAACCGGCAGCTTGCGCGGAGCATGGTCTCGCAGGCCAGCACGGTGATGGACATCGAATACCAAATGGTGCTCGATAATATTGCCATGTTTCGGTGCAACCCAGCGTCGCTTCCGTGGCACGTACGAATTAAAGACGGTGTGGTGCAAGTAAACGACCAGGGAGGGATCGAGGGATTAGGCGTTCAATGGGGCGCCAGTCCGAACTTTACCCGGGGACCGCAAGCCACACGAAGCGTGACGGAACAATGGGGAGCCGATGCGGTTACCAATCCGCGGATTGTTAAGAAACTACAAGACGTGTATCGGGAAGTGCTGGGGCTGGCACCGGAACCCGATCCGTTGTTTTTTGTGGCGGCCAATACCCGCCGATCGTTGGTCGATCTGGATGTAATTCGGAAACGGCGGACTGCCAGTGAAGACGCAGATCAAGAAGAAATTCCTCCGGGGAAAATGGCCGCCGACGATGAGAGTCGCGCCAGCGGAAGCGGCGCAAAGAGCAAAACACGTGACGATGATAAGTCAATCTCGCCCGCTGAATGGCCGGAGTTTGAAATTCCCACGGGTTGGTTTCATGTGGGTCGAAAATGCGATGTTCCGAAGGACGCCTGTTACGTCGGCTGTCATCACGATTGTTATGTGTGGGTGATGCGCGACGGCGTTGACGGGCTGAGCCGATTTTCACTTGTCATCTTGTCGATCACCAATTCTCAAACGCGGGTTCTCGTGGATCAGGGACTTACGTTCACCCGATAGGCCGAACCAGGGCCGAGACAGCGTTTCGACTCCGCAGTGCAATTGCTTGACACCCCTTGTGCGGTGATCTAGCCTGACGGCAATTGAACCTGGGCGGCAGCGGCAAGCCTTGGGAGCCGCACCAGATAAACTATTCGTAATGCGGGAACGCAATTTGGCCACGCTGGCCGGATTTGGCATGTTTTTCAATGCGCGTAACAAAGTGCGCGCGGGGGTTTTAGTGTCAGCGTAAGTCCGATTGGACCGGAGTCGCAGATGTCCCGAACGGTTTATCTTTTCGCCCTGGCGGTGGGCGCGTTCGCAGCCAGCTACGCCGCGGTCAAGTTGTCGCAGCATCATTCCGCGCCTGCCGGTACGGTCTGGATTCCCGGCGGCGAGTTCACCATGGGCACCGACTCCGACCTGGGCTGGCCGGAAGAGAAGCCAGCCCATCGGGTGCGTGTGGACGGATTTTGGATGGACGAGACGCTTGTCACCAATGCGCAATTCCAAAAGTTCGTTGAGGCCACCGGCTACGTGACCACGGCGGAGCGCGCGCCAACGCTGGAAGAAATCATGCAGCAGATGCCGCCTGGTACGCCGCCGCCAAAACCGGAACAGCTTGTGCCAGGATCGTTGGTGTTTGTGCCGCCGCCGGGTGCGGTGCCGCTGGACGATGTTTCGAATTGGTGGAAGTGGGTACCCGGCGCCAATTGGCGGCATCCCGAAGGACCGGAAAGCAATTTGAACGGACGCGAAAATCATCCGGTCGTGCAAGTTTCGTGGGAAGATGCGGTGGCCTATGCCAAGTGGGCCGGCAAGCGATTGCCGACCGAAGCCGAATGGGAATTTGCGGCGCGCGGTGGGTTGGATGGCAAACCGTACGTCTGGGGCGACAATCCGCCGGATGTAACTCACGATTATGCAAACATTTGGCAGGGAGATTTTCCCTATCACAACACTAAAGCCGACGGGCGCAAAGGCACTTCGCCGGTGAAATCGTATCCGCCCAATGGTTATGGACTGTACGACATGGCCGGCAACGTGTGGGAGTGGTGCGCCGATTGGTACGACGCCGGGTTATATCGCCGCCGGGCCGGGCATGGCGTGGCTTTGAATCCGCCGGGTCCGGATCGCAGCAGCAATCCAGAACACCCGTATACCCAGCAGCGCGTACAGCGCGCTGGTTCGTTCCTGTGTAGCGATGAATACTGTTGGCGCTATCGACCGAGCGCGCGGCAAGGTTGCAGTCCCGATACCGGAATGTCGCACGTGGGGTTTCGCTGCGTGAAGTCGCCCTAGGTGAATGCGACAAGAACAGCGTTTGCGCTCATCGTACGAATAGTAAGAAAAGAGCATCCATGTTGAATCGCTGCCATCGATTGACCGCTGCCCTCGCAGCTGTTCTACCGCTGTTGTTCGTCGGCTGGGCATTTGCTGAGCAGAACGAGCCCGAGGCACTTTCTTCGTGGAACGATGGTCCCGCGAAAAGTGCGATTCTTAATTTCGTCCACGAAACAACGGACAAGTCGAGTGCCAAGTTCGTGCCGCCGGAAGAGCGGATCGCCACGTTCGATCAAGACGGCACGTTGTGGTGCGAGCATCCCGTCTATACGCAGGTCGTGTTTGCGATCGATCGAGTCAAGCAATTGGTCCCTCAGCACCCCGATTGGAAAACCACCGAGCCGTTTAAATCGATTTTGGCAGACGATCAGCAGGCGACGATGAAGTTTACAATTCAAGACTTTGCCAAAGTGGTGGCGGTCTCGCATACGGGAATGACCGTTGAAGAGTTTCAAGCGATCGTAAAAAAGTGGCTGGCGACCGCGGAGCATCCGCGATTTCATCGGCGATATACCGACCTGGTGTATCAGCCGATGCTGGAAGTGATGGCTTATTTGCGCGCGAACGGTTTCAAGACCTACATTGTCACCGGCGGCGGACAAGATTTTGTGCGGGTGTTTTCCGACCAGGTTTACGGCGTGCCAACCGAGCAAGTTGTCGGGTCCGCCGGCAAAACAAAGTACGAGTACGGCAGCGCAGGCCAGCCCAGGCTGGTAAAAGTTCCCGAAATTCTGCTTATCGACGACAAGACGGGCAAACCAGAGGGAATCAATTTATTCATTGGGCGTCGCCCCATTGCCGCATTTGGCAATTCCACGGGTGACCAACAGATGTTGGAATGGACGCAAGCCACTGACGATTCCAAAGTTGCCCACGGCGCCCGACTGATGATGCTTGTGCTGCACGACGATGCCCAGCGCGAATATGCTTATGGCCCCGCGCAAGGTTTGCCGGACAGCAAAGTCGGCGCGTTTACAGAACCGCTTTACGACGAGGCGAAGTCGAACGGCTGGACGGTAATCAGCATGAAGAAAGATTGGAAACGAGTGTTTCAGTTTGAGAAATAATTTCTCCACGGATTTGATCCACACGCGCTTTAAGGAGACAGATTTATGATGAAAACGAAAATGCAGGTGCTGGTAGTTTTGGCAGCCGGCGTACTGCTGGGATACCTGGCGGCGTCGAGCAATCTGCGGTTTGATCGGCAATCAATCGCATCGCCCGCCAATTTGCAACCGGTAAATGCGCAGCCGGCCGATTCATTCGTACCGAGTGCGTCTGCCTTGGCTCTAAAGGCTGACGGCCAGAAGACGCTGCTGTTGGCCCAGGCAGACAACTCCGGCGCCGCAAGCGGTAGCAGCGGCAAGAAGCCTAATATTGTGTTCATCATGGCGGACGACATCGGCTGGTTTAACGTTGGCGCGTATCACCGCGGCATCATGTCGGGCCGAACGCCGAACCTGGACAAGTTGGCCTCGCAAGGGATGTTGTTTACCGACTACTACGCCGAAGCAAGTTGCACGGCGGGACGGGCCAACTTCATCACCGGCGAGCTGCCCATCCGCACCGGTTTGACGACCGTTGGTCAAGCGGGCGCTACGCTGGGCATGCCGGCCGAAGCGCCGACGATTGCCACAGCTCTGAAATCGATGGGCTACGCTACCGGCCAGTTCGGCAAGAACCATCTTGGCGACCTGAACAAGTTCCTGCCAACGGTGCACGGCTTCGATGAGTTCTGGGG
>DASXPQ010000109.1:0-3973 GCA_036493575.1 Pirellulales bacterium | reverse complement strand
CGATGCTGAGCGTAACGAAGACTGGATCGCAATTCACATTCAGTTTTCCGCATTCAGGGGACGGGCCAAACTACAATGACGTGGGTCCCAGTTTAGCCATGAATTCAGGAGGTGATTACCAAGTCGTATGGACGGCCGAGTTTGGATATTTCATGGCAGGGTCAAAATCTGGAAACAACTTCACCATCGATAATCCGGTTGGAAGGGTTTTCTCCGCCATAGATTCGCAATCGAATTCTGAAATCGCGATTAACGGAACCGATGTCGTGCGTTTGAACGCAAGTGGAGCTATGGTTGGCGCGGTAGTACACCTTTTCGACCATTCCATTGATTCCTTTGCCATGGACGACAGCGGAAATTTTGTAGTCGTCTGGAAGCAAACGATTCCCGATCCCGACTTCGGCCAAGTCGATGTCATCTATGCGCAATGTTACAGTGTCGATTCGTTTATCTCCGGCACGCCTATGACAATTGGCACACAAAGGAGGATCGGTGCATCCGCAAACTATGCGAAGGCATATCCAACCGTCGCCATGAATTCTGGTGGTGAATTTGTTGTCACCTGGCAGGAACAAAACCCATATGCCGGTTGGGAAATCTGGGCCTTAAGGCAATGGGAGACGGGAATTCATCTTTCCGGTCCAATTCTAGTTAGCCCCTATAACCCAGGTGACCGTGAGATGCCTCAAGCAGCAATCAATGCCAGCGGCGATTTTGTGGTGACATGGGTAAACGTCGGCGACCTCTATGGAAACGGATGGGAAGTGTTCGCCCAACGTCTCAACAGTTCTGGCCAACTGATTGGGTCAGTGCTTCAAGTCAATACACACACTCTTGGATTGCAATACGAGCAGGCAGTAGCGATGGACTCCAATGGGGATTTTACTGTGACTTGGACAGATGCATCGGATACGCTTGGTGATATTACAGACGACTTTATTCGCGGTCGAGTATTCAGCGCTACCAATAATAACTTCGTTGGCGATGACTTCACTGTGAACACATATCAGTATTCTGGAACAGAAAGTAACTCTACCGTAGGAATGGACGACGAGGGTCATATTTTAGTTGCGTGGATGGCGGGCGGGAACGGCACACCAACTCTTTACACTGACGCGATCGAAGGTCAGAGTTTTGTTTGGAATGCGACATGATTACAGATCTTCATCCGTAGAATCGCATTCGATGTGCGTCCGTGGGGGAAAACCTATTCATGCCTAATTCTACGGCTCCTCTGGCGCCGCACAATTGGCGGCTTCAACACCGTTTAAGCTCGCAGTTGCCGCCGGCTAATATCAAACCTGTTTACTTCGCTCATGATGCCTTCACCTTGGTCGAACTCCTCGTTGTCATCGCCATCATTGGCATCTTAATCGCACTGCTGTTGCCGGCCGTGCAATCGGCGCGCGAAGCCGCCCGCAGAACTCAATGCGTCAACAACCTGAAGCAGCTTGGCTTGGCCATTCACAGTCATCTGGCTGCGACCAAGCGTTTTCCCAATGCCGGAGCCAATGGAGATGCGTTGGGCAGTGCATATGGCGGCGGGTCCTGGGCCAATTCATCATTAAATTCCAGCTCCGGTCAGTGGCCCGGCTGGATCTTTCAGACTTTGCCTTATAGGGAAGAAGCTGCGCTCTATCAGGCGTGCAAAGATTTCTTCCAGCAAGGACATTCAATTTTAGAGGATCTTCCGGGCTACGGCATAGCGCCTTGCGAAGTACGAATTGCGGGCATTACTTGTCCCTCGCGCGGCGATCGCGTTTCGCTCCCAGATGGCCAGGGTCACATTTTTGCCTGCACCGACTATGTTGGAGTCTTTCAAGGTTACATGTTCTTGGACACCGATCAGAACTCAGTAAGTTATAACTACTTCAGCCCTATAGGGCAGCGTGCCAAGAAGTATGCGTGGCGGGGGATTATCACGAAGGGGGGCCAATTAGCCACTTCTGCGGTGACGGGACTGCTTGGGTCACAACCCGCTGGATTCGCTCGATTGTGGTCACCCGTAGGCATCAAGGATGTATCCGACGGTACTTCCAAAACTCTGATGGTGTTGGAAAAGAGCATCTCCTTCCAGAATTATCAGCCTGATCCGACGCTCACAGATCCGGCTAAGACCCCCTATTCTGAGATACCCGGCTGGATCATGGGCGCACAACAATGCACAATGCGGTCAACAACACAGTCTCTCGACGGAAGCAGTGGGAATTTGGAAGACGGCAACCCGGGTATCGAAATTCCCCAAGGGCAGCCGTTCGGCCCGACGGCGGACGAAACGTTAGATACCATCAACAACGTTGTGCGAAATACGTATGCCGATCAAAGCTTTGGCAGTGCGCACCATAGCGTGATGATCGGACTGTTTGGCGATGGCTCGGTCGCGCCGATTCAGCTGTCGATCGACAATTCCCAAATGCACACGAACAAGGGACAGCTAATTGGCGGCGTACTATTTCGGCTGGGCTGCCGCAACGATGGGCAACAGGTTGATCCAAGTCAGTGGTAGTAAGGCCGTGTCTGGTGGCCGGCGGGGCGCTCTAAAAGATTGGCCGGAGGCAATTTGAAATGCGGATGCGGAATTCTGTTTGGCTCCTATGGGTCATCGTGGCAGCAGGTTGTTCCGGCGAGAACACTGCCGCGCGAGTTGCCGATTTGAACAGGTCGAACATTCAAAAGGCCGCCAATCTCTACTCTGCTTATCAGATGCACAACGGAGTAGGCCCGAAAGATGCTGCCACATTGAAGGAATTTGTCAGCAGTGGATCGGGGATTTCGCCGCGCCGGCTGGAGATGATGCAGATCGATCTCAAGAACTTGGACCCAATTTTCATCAGCGAGCGCGATCACAAGCCATTCAAGCTGAAACCAAACGTACTAGCACCATCGATGACGATCGCCGCCGTGGTGTTTGAAGACATCGGCATCGATGGCAAGCGTCAAGTTGCCTTCAACAACGGCAGCGTGCGGGAAGTCGACGACGCAAAGTACAAGAATTTGTGGGAGAACAAAGACGCTGAACTGCAGCGCGATCCAGAGGCTGAGGCGGCCGCAAAAAAAAGCGGCTGATATCTCTACGATGTCATGTCGTCTTCCAGCTCGTTAGTTCCGCGTTCTCTGCTTCGCGCGGCCTTACCCACTTGCCCAACACTAACGACACAGCCCATCCCAGGCCGAGCAACCAAACCGCCGCCGGTTCCGGCACCGGATCAATCGAGCCGCTTCCGCTCCCGCCGTTGGCCAGCAATTGCTCCAAGCCGAGCAAATCAGCGGTAGTCACGCTGCCATCTTGATTAAAATCACCCAACGATACTAAATTCGGCGCCGTCAGATTATGCGCCGTTTCGTAACTACTCTCGTTTTTCAGCGCGGTAAGCATCGCCTGCAGATCGCCGGGCGTAACAACACCATCGAGATTCAAATCACCCAATTGCGGCTTGACTAAAATCAGCGTCGTCACCGATTCCGCCGGCATGTTGTACGTCAGTGAACTTTGCCCGGTCCACGTCAGCGGCGAACCACTCAGCAAATTCACGTGACCAATTTGCGCCGTCGGGTTATTGCCAGTGTCTATCAGTTGATAAGCATCCGCTAGCGATAATTGCCCGATGTTGGCAAGATTGATGGTGGCGGTCTGCGAACTGGAGACATTTTTGTTAATCAGCACAATCACCACTCGGTTTGGGTTGCTGGCATCCTGACTGGCATACACCGACGCCTTCGCCGCATCGCTGACCGAAGCTCCTATGGTGGTATTGCCAAACTTGCTGCCGTGCCCGTCGTAGTTCAAATACATATTGAATGCTGAAGTCACAAACGGATCGTATTCCACCGTCTGATTTTGTGCGTTGAGATGAGTTGCCCCGTCATCCCACCATGCCGCTGCATATACCCCTCGTTGCCCAAAAACTCCCAGTACGTCCGCTTCCGCCACGCCGCCGGAAATATTTTGTCCACCACCGTATTCGTATTCGCT
>DASXPQ010000108.1:0-2755 GCA_036493575.1 Pirellulales bacterium | reverse complement strand
TATCGTGCTGGGTGTTGGACTGATTGCCTGCTTATTGCCGGCGGCGGCAAAAGCGGCAACTCTTGCGGCGGATTATCAGCTTCAGCAGACTTTTGATTCATCGATCTCAGGGCCACCGGCGCTGGCCGAGGTGAATACCGGCACCGCCACGGGCGGGACATTTTCCCAAGCCAACGTCAACGGAACAACCCAGTTCGTCTATGCCTTCATCGGCGACTCAGGAGGCGGCGAGGGTCTGGGCGCTTCAACCAACACCGTGATCTCTCCCGCCACTTATTCAGTTGTGCTCGACGCTGAATTGAGCGCGGATAATGCGGCGGATTTCTCGAACCTCGTCTCCAAGCTGATCGACTTCAAGAGCCGCAGCACCGATGCCGGCCTGTATATCGTCGGTGGCCTGCCGACGTTTTATAACGCGACGGTTCCGGTTGGCGCGGGAACGACGCCACTGGTCAACGGCATGTTTGCCGAATTGGCATTAACACGCGACGCCGCCGGCACAGTGGCGGTTTACCTCAATGGCACACCGGAATTCACCTTCGACGACAGCACCAGCCAATTGACAACGTTAAGCACGTCAACGCTCGACTTGTTCGTGGATGATCCAAATACACTGACCGTGCCGCTGGGACTTACGCTTGAAAATCCGACCGGCGAAGTGGCACGAGTCCGTCTATTCGACGGCGCATTGACCGCCAATCAAGTCGGCGCGCTCACCGTGCCCGAACCGGCGGGATTGGCGGGAATGATATTGATGGCGTTTGCGATGCGCCGACGGCGCCAATAGCTCTTTTCCGTTCACGCGGCGGACTTTGCTTCCTTCACGCGTTCGATATCCGCACCAACCGCCGCGAGCTTCTGTTCAATCTTTTCATACCCGCGATCGATGTGATAAACGCGATCGATGCGCGTCTCGCCCTTTGCCGCTAAGCCGGCCAGCACAAGTGCAGCGCTGGCGCGGAGATCGGACGCCATGATGGGGGCGCCGTGGAGTTCTTTGACGCCTTGGATGACGGCGGTTGCGCCTTCCTTGCGAATTCTCGCACCCATTCGGTTGAGTTCGCCGACGTGGAGAAAGCGGTCGGGAAAAATTCGCTCGGTGATAACGCTCATTCCGTCGGCCAGGCAAAGCAGGGCCATGAGTTGGGCTTGGCAGTCCGTGGGGAAGCCGGGGAAAGGCTGGGTCGTCATCTCCACCGGGTTTAACCGGCGTGCAGAAGAGACGAAAATCGTGCCGTTTTCTCGAGTGATTTTGATGCCGACTTCTTCGAGGCGGTCGTTGACGGCAATCAGATGGTCGAGATTGCAATGCTTCAACTCTAGCTCGCCGTTCGTCATGGCGGCGGCGATCATGAACGTGCCACACTCGATGCGGTCAGGGATGATGCGATGCTCGCAGCCGGTGAGTTTATCGACGCCTTCGATGCGGATTTCCGGGCCGCCGAAGCCTTTGATTCTCGCGCCCATTTTGTTGAGCATTTCGGCGCAGTCGGCCACTTCAGGCTCGCAGGCGGCGCCGACGATGGTGGTGTCGCCTTCAGCCAAAGCAGCGGCGCACATGACGTTGATGGTTCCAAGGACGGTTGGGCCTTGAGCGCCGCCGAGGTACATCTGGCAGCCTTTGAGGCGGCCGCGGACTTCGCCGATGATATTTCCGCCGTCGGTATGGAATTCAGCGCCGAGCTTTTGCAGGCCACGAATGTGAAGATCGACGGGCCTGTCGCCGATGGCGCAGCCGCCGGGAATGGAGACAATCGCTTTGCCGCGTTTGGCCAGCAGCGGCCCAAGCACGCAAATGCTTGCCCGCATTGTCTTTACAATGTCGTAACGGGCTTCGCACTGGGTTTCGTCGGTGACGGTGATATCGAGCGGCCCGTTGAGTGCCGGGCCGCCAGCCAGACCTTCGCGATCGGCTTCATGGCGATAAATATGACAGCCCAACTCGCCGACGAGCTTGTTCATGGAGTCGATGTCGGAGAGCCGGGGAACGCCTTTAAGGGTGGTTTTCCCCTCAGCCATGAGGGTGGCCGCGATGATCGGCAGCGCGGAGTTCTTGCTGCCGGAGATTTCGATTTTGCCTTTGAGACGATTTCCGCCCCGTACGATGAATGAATCCACTTTGCCCGTCCTTGGGCCCTTTTTTGGCCCGATAGGTTGCCTTGGCGACACAAAGCCCTTTGAACGGCAGGGGAGCGACGCCAACCCATTCGGTATCGGCCAGTCCATTGGCCGACGATCAATCTATACTGCTGCACGCAAAAACGTGCGGTTATCGGCCACGTTTTTGCCGCGATTTGTTGTCTTTCCAAAAGGACGCGAAATCACAAGCGAAAACCAAAAAACGTGACCGACGCGTGCATTGTGCCGCGCGAGCGGACAATTTCAAGACGAAATATGGGAAGAATTGTTCAACGAAACCAAGAAAGCGTTGAATTGTCCGAAATGATCCGCCACGATGTCTGCATCTTTGACATTCACTTTGCCATCGTGATTCACGTCGCCCTCGTTCCATGAAGAGGTGTGCTTTCCAAAGTTTGAAGCAATTGCATTAAAATCGAGGGGGGTGACGATTCCATCCTCATTTACATCCCCAGAGGTTATGAAAGATACAGTATTGTTCGGAGCTAAGAACGCCGGGGTGGATGGAGTCGGGCCGAAATTGGTTGCGACGGCATTGAGATCGAGGGAATTGACTATGCCGTCATATCCTGAAGTAAATAGAGATCCAGTGCCATAGTTGACCGCAAGCGAGTTA
>DASXPQ010000107.1:0-3230 GCA_036493575.1 Pirellulales bacterium | reverse complement strand
CGTACCTGTTGACTGCGCAATTGATTCATCATGAAGCGCAAAGCGGTGGCGTATTCGCAAATCGCCTGGGAAAAGTCTTTTGCCTCCAGTGCTTGCTTGCCTTGGAGATTGTGTTTGTTGAATTGATCCCAATCGACAGACCAGTGCTCTTCGGCGGCGGCTTCGCGTAGTTGTTCAATCATGGAAACCAAGTCGCGCACGAGTTGCTCGTTGGGTTGAATATCGATGCAGGTATGGGGTCCTGCGCCTAAGCGTGCACCGGCGGGAAGATAGCGAACATCTGGCGGGGGCGGAGAGATGCGCTGCAGAACTCCAATTAAAGCCAGAGCGCCGGACACCACCAGGGCCACCAGGGCAGGAATGGTAAGTTGAATTGCGCCCAAGGCGGCTGCGATGATCAGGCCAGCGCCGGCGGCAATCCAAAGCGTATTGTTGGTGCTGGCCGCGGGGGCCGGGGTTTTGGGTTCGGGAGATAGAGTTAGCGGCGGGGCCTGCCAACCGGCGGCCGGCGTAAGCGCGGGAGTTTTCACATGCACGATGGACACCGTGACATTGTCGGGGCCGCCACGCAAGTTGGCCAAATCGATTAACACCTGGGCGGCATCGGCGGGTGACAAACACTGCAAAAGTGCGCCGATTTCGACATCCTGGACCTGGCCTGACAGACCATCGCTGCACAGTAAAAACTTATCGCCTGCTTCCAACGGATAGGGTCCTTCTAGATCGACTTTTACGTCGGCGTGCGGGCCCAGAGAACGGGTGATAATGTTTTTTGGAACGAAACCGGGGAGAGCGTTTTTGGGCAGTTGGCCGGCGGCGGACATCTCCCACACTAAACTGTGATCGAACGTGAGTTGCTCCAGGCACTTGTCGCGGAGTCGATAAACACGGCTGTCGCCCACGTGAGCCACAAGGGCGCCTTGCGGCAAGAGGAGCAGCGCACTGGCGGTGGTGCCCATGCCTTGAAAATCGGGATTGGCTTGCCCGCGATTGTGAATTTGGCTGTTCACCTCTTCGATGCTTTTTTTCAGTGCATCGGCGGCGGGCAGATCTCGGAACTTGAGATACATATGCGGAATGCCTTCGGCGGCCATTTCGCTGGCGAGCTCGCCAGCGGCGTGCGCACCCATGCCATCGCAGACGACGAAGAGATGACCGCGGCGAAACCATTGGTCGGAGTCGGGAGCGAGGACTTCGGCGTGAGCATCCTGATTGTTGGCGCGACGCATGCCGACGTCGGTGAGAGCGACGTAATCGAGGCAATTGTTCCAGGTTTGCGCCGATGCCATTTACAGGCCTAGGGGATGATTTTTTTCAGGCCGGCGCTTGAGCGTCAGCTGCGATATCGAGGACGGCAGTGGATCAATAATTCGGAACTGGATGGCAATGCGATCCACTGCGGCAGCTGACTGCGATGGGCAGTGGTGATTATCTGGTCTGCAAGCGTAGTGGCCCGGCCCTGCTACGCA
Organism: Pirellulales bacterium; assembly: GCA_036493575.1. Taxonomy (GTDB): domain Bacteria; phylum Planctomycetota; class Planctomycetia; order Pirellulales; family JADZDJ01; genus DATJYL01. The sequence continues at coordinate 1,761 of DASXPQ010000107.1, read as the reverse complement.
TCGCAAAATACCTATTCTAACTGGGATTATCCGGCGAGAGTAGTGTGCGGCGATCAGCTTTCAGCATGCAGTGGTGTCAGGAGAGGGAATCAGACTGGCAGCGGCGGAGAGCGGGCCGCTATACTCCCGCACTTTTCTCTGTTTGGCCAATCGCGCCGCCGAAATCCGGATAGCTTGTATGTGGAATTTTACCGGTGCCAATTGCTTCTACCGCTGGGGGTCTGCGCTGGCGGTGTTGGCGTTGGCGGCGGGCATTGTGGGCTGCGTGGAGCGGCGGATGACGATCCGAAGTAATCCGCCGGGGGCGCAAGTTTACGTGGACGATTATGAAATCGGTACGGCGCCCGTTTCGAGCAGTTACACGTACTACGGCACGCGGAAAATTCGGCTGGTGAAGGATGGCTACGAAACGATGACGATTCATCAGCCGATGCCGGCTCCGTGGTACGATTGGCCTGGCGTCGATTTTTTCAGCGAGAATTTGTGGCCGCACAAAATTCGCGACGAGCGGGCATTCGATTATCAGATGATGCCCATAGTGAGCGTGCCGACCGAGGAATTGCGCTCGCGGGCCGAGCAGTTGCGCAGCGCCAGTCAGGTGGTACCGGCGGCTGCGGCGCAGCCGATAGGTACGCCACCGGCGATAACGCCGCCGCCAGCTTTCCAGCCGGAAGCGTTACCGCCGCCTGTGAATACCGCGCCGGCAATGGCGCCGCAAAGTTCATTGCCGCCGAATTTCGCGCCATCGCCGAACTTCGGTGCGCCGCCGGCAAACAGTTATCCGCCGCCGGGCGGATTTGGGCCGACGATGGGCAATCCAGCGGGGATGCAACCAGCGAGTCCGTATCCGGCGCCTAGTACGGCGCCGATGCCGAATTATTCTCCGCCGGGAGGTGCGCCGTCGAACACTCCGGCATTGCCACCGTCGTTTGGTCAGCCCCCCGTGCCACCGGGTTGGCGGCCGATTGGGGAAGCCGAGACGCCGCTGCAGCGGTGAAGGCTGAATGAGTAATGAGTGTCGTCGAAAGCCATCGCCGCCGGCTTAATTTAAAGTCGCATAATGGTTACCGCGCGCATTAAACCATTGACGATTTTATCAAACGATCAAAATTGCTTTGCCTCTGGCCTCGCAAGTTTGAGAACCGATAGAATAGAGTATTGACAAGTGTTCAGTTGACACATACTATCACGTTTTTGGTCGCTCGCATGGAGGACACCGATCATGGAAGCTAAGAATACGATGTCCACACCTTCAACGATTCAAGCGAATCAGTCGGCAGCAGCCGCAATTAATGCCGGCATGAAATCGGTCAGTGCGGTTGTGAGCGGCATCAATGCCGCCTTTGCCAAGCGAGAACCTACTGCTACTAACGCCGCTGTGACGCAGCGCCAAGATTCGTGTCCATCCTCAAGCAAATCTGCTTGACGGCGGCACGCAAAAGCGCTCCAAGTTCATCGTCCGGGCGGTAGCGCGGCGCATTTGTGCTTACTACGCGCCGAGGAAATGCAAGCTGCTCCCATGCCTTTTTCGGAGATCCCTTTTTTCGAGGGTCGAACACGCCGAATCCAATCCCATGGAATCGCTGAAGCAGCGAAAAGCATGGGACATCTGTTAGTCCGTCGCCGATATAAATCATGTTTTCGAACGGAACTCGTCTATCCGATTGCTCAACGAATTCATTAACTGCGTGCGGCTTTGACTGCTCAGTAATTCCCTTATTGATTTCAAATAAATAGCGTGTCTTCTCTGTGAATGTAATT
>DASXPQ010000106.1:0-6801 GCA_036493575.1 Pirellulales bacterium | reverse complement strand
AAAGCCGAGCCAGCGGACGTCTTCTTCGATCGACTCGACGTATTCTTCTTCTTCTTTGGTTGGGTTGGTGTCGTCGAAGCGAAGATTGCACGTGCCGTTGTATTTGATTGCCAAGCCGAAATTCAGGCAGATGCTTTTGGCGTGGCCGATGTGCAAATAGCCGTTGGGCTCCGGCGGAAAGCGCGTTTGCACCCGACCCGCGAAGCGACCGGAGCGGGCGTGCTCCTCAATGATTTCCTCAATGAAATTCAGCGAACGGGGTTCGTCGGGCATGGAGTTGGTGTCTGGTGATCTAGTGTCTGGTGTCTGGTAGTGGGCGAAGTCGATAGTTTCTCGCAACGGCTGGTTTCAGGCAAGGGATGCGCGTAGACTAGCTGGCATTGGAGGACCATTGATCATGGCCGTTAATTATATTCCCGAGAATTGCGGCGCTGTAAAAAAGCCGTTGCAGCAGGAGCGGAATCTCAAATGCCACCGTCGGATATGTTCTACGGCGATCGCAGCGGTAGCGTGAAAGACCCGGCGGGGAACATGTGGTGGATTGCCACGCACAAAGAAGTGTTAACGACGGAAGAAATTCAAAAGCGCGCCAATGTGTTTTTCACTGAGAAGGCGAAGCAGAAGTGCTAACGGTCCTTCCGTGCGATTTCATTATTCTTTCGATAGCCGACTATGGATAAGCGCGCCGAACTGCTGAAGTTAGCGCAAAAACGACAAGCCAGTCGCTGGAGTTACTGGAAGAAGCCTGAAAAGGAGTATAAGTGTATCGGCGATTACAACTGTGGCGCATATGAATGTGACTTAGTATCACCGTATACGAAAACCGCTGGCAATTTTGACTCTGAAATCATGGTGATGTTACAGGACTGGTGCTCGGACCAGGGAATGCTCGGATTGGATGAAGATGCTAAAACGCTTGGGTACATACCCAGATTGCCAACGAATAAAACGCTCGAGAAACTGCTGGGCGCATATTTTGGTCTGGGGCTTAAACAAATCTATGGCACTAATTTATTTCCCTTTATTAAATTGGGACCAATGAATGCCCCAATTCCCTGCGCAGATTTACTTCGCGCAGCTAAAGAATTCGCATTGCCGCAAATCTCTATCGTGAAGCCAAAGCTAGTAATCTGCCTTGGCTTGGTGACATTCAACGCGCTGCGACAAGCGTACGATAATGGGATCCCAATTCGACCGTTAAACTCTGCAATAGAATCGCCCTTCGATATCGGCACAACGAGAATTTGGTGCCAAGCGCACACCGGCCAATTTGGACAAAACAACAGGAAGAAGGGCGATCCTAATCGTGTTTCCGACGATTGGCAGAGAATGAAAGCGGACTATCTTAGCCACTCGGATATGACGTCTAATGGCTTTGCGACGGAGCGGGGGCCGACAACAATTCTTCCAGCGCTTCTACGCTGACGGGTTTGACCAAATGATAATCGAAGCCGGCCTCTTTTGCCTGTTGGCGGTCGCTATCTTGCCCGTAGCCGGTTAAGGCTGCCAGAATTACTCCTTCCATTCCAGGTTCCTGGCGCAATTGTCGGGCCAGGTCGTAGCCGTTGGAGTTGGGCATTCCGATGTCGGAAATAATAATATCGGGCCGCTCCTCGCGAACGCATTGCAGGGCTACGGCTGCGCTTTCGGCGGTGCGCACTTTTTGGCCCATTCGCTCCAGCAGCTTACCGAGCACATATAGTGCGGAAGGCACGTCGTCGACAATGAGCACACGACGGGAGGGCAGCTGGCGAACGTGATTTCGATCGACTGGCGCCGGTGGCTGGACGCTCGCCAGCGGCAGGCGGATGATGAATTCACTTCCTTTGCCGGCGCCATCGCTATGAGCCTCGATGCGGCCGCCGTGCATTTCGATTAATCGGCGCGACAGGGCCAGACCGATGCCGAGCCCGCCATGTTGATTGCGGCGCAAGTGGTCGGCTTGAGCAAACATGTCGAAGACGCGCGGGATCAGGTCGGGGCTGATACCGATGCCGGTGTCGCGCACGGAGATGACAATTTCGCTGCCCAGCCGCTGGCCGGTAAGCCAAATTTGCCCGTGAGGTTCGGTGTACTTAGCGGCGTTATTGAGCAGATTGCCAATGACTTGGGTAAGACGGACGGCATCGGCATCGAGCGTTATTGGATTTTGTGGGAGGGTGACAGCTAACTGATGTTCGGCCGCTTCGATGAGCGGACGGCTGGTTTCGACTGCATTGGCGACAATGGCGGCCAGTTCAGCGGGGCCTTTGCGGAGCTCGATTTTGTCGCGCTTGATGCGAGAGATTTCCAACAGGTCGTTCACGAGGCGATTTAATTGAATGATCTGCTGCTCCATAATGTCGCGCAGCTGTTCGACCGACGGGCTGAGATCGTCGGAAAGCCGCATTAAGTTCAAGGCGTTGGTCAGCGGGGCCAGCGGATTGCGTAATTCGTGGGCCAGGGTGGCTAAGAATTCGTCCTTGTGGCGGTCGTCTTCGCGCAGCTGGTGGTAGAGGCGAACGTTTTCGATATAGTCGGCCGCCTGCCGGGCGCACATATCGATCAGACGGATGACCCGTTCGCTCGGGCGATGCGGCTGGCGAAAATAGGTTGAGAGCACACCAACGATATTTCCTGAGCGGGTAATGAGGGGCGTGCCATGGGCTGCACGAAATCCGCCGCGGCGCGCGACATTGCGAAATGCCACAAAGGCAGGATCTGTTTCGATGTTTTCGGCGACAACTCTGCGTCGCTCCTGAAAACACATGCCGCGGACGCTGGCGCCGATGGGGGCATTTGCTAACGACTTGAGGAATTCATCGTCGAAGCCCAGGCTGGCCTCAATACGGAGGCGCTTCGTGTCGGGAAAATAGAGCGACAGCAATCCCATGCTGGTGCCGTCGATGGCCGCGGCGGTTCGCAAAGTATCCTCTAAAATGGCCTTTAAATCCAAAGTGGCCGCCAGCCGCATGCTCATGTCGTGCACGAGCTGAAGATCTGTTTCGGCTTGCTTGCGCGCGGTGACATCTCGGGCAACTTTTGAGGCGCCGACAATTTGGCCTGTGCTGTCGCGCAGCGGCGAAATGGTGACGGAAATGTTGATCCGGCGGCCATCCTTTGCCATACGAACCGTTTCATAATGTTCGATGCGTTCGCCCCGGCTGAGGCGGGAAAGGATCATCTTCTCTTCATCGTAGCGATCTGGAGGGATGATGATGGTGATGGGAGAGCCAATTGCCTCGACGGCCTGATAGCCAAAGATTTTTTCGGCACCGCGATTCCAGGTGAGAATTTTGCCGGTGAGAGTTTTGCTGATGATGGCGTCTTCCGAGCATTCCACGATTGCGGCCAGCAAGGTAGTTACTTCGTCGGCATGCTTGGGATCGCTGATGTCGACGAGGATATTAATCGCTCCAATAATTTTGTCTTCCTCGTCACGGATTGGATTGGCATGCGCCAGGACATTGAGCCGCGTGCCATCGGGACGCTGAACGATGATTTCCTGCCGGTTGTACTGCTGACCGGTTTGCAGCGCCAAAGCCATCCAGCATTGATTATGGGCAATGGGGGTGCCGTCGGCGGCAAACAATTTGAACGAACCGCAAAACTGATCGAAGGGGTCGTTCAGCTTGGGCTCGCGTCCCCACAGTTTTGCCGCCTGGGAGTTGAAGTAGGTAATTAGACCCGCGGGGTCACAGGTGTAAGCGGCAGCCGGAAGATTATCTAGAACGCGGTGGAATTCCTGGTTGTTCATTGAGGGATCGGATTGTTTCTTGAAGACGCGATGTCGGAGCGTCTTTTATAGGTTATTCCACCTTAACTGTGTCTATTCTGTAGCAGCAAAACGTCGACAGTGCAAATTTCGATAATTCTGGGCCATGCCTCAACCTTTTCGCCGAGGTAGCGATTGGTGTTTTCGTCGTAATCGGCATCGTACCTGACAGCAACCACGCCAAGATGGATTGCCGCCTGCCGCGCAATCCCCAAAACCAGCGGGTTGGAGCGAAAAGGAAAGGCCCGTTTGGGGTCGAGCAAGACATGTGCCGTAAAGCTCAAAGAGGCACGCGGACAGCCGCAGGCGGTACACTGTTTGCAATCCAAAACGGCTTACATCTCGTTTCAGATATGTGATCGAAACACTATAACGGCGCCGCCACAGATCGAGTTTGAACGGATGCTGTGCAATTCAGCACTTTCGACCAAAGGCTAACCCGCAACCCGATTGGTTAAGCAGCTATGGCCCAGTCGAAAGATGAAAAGAATGCCAGCCAGGCGGCCGTCGCGGGTGGGCCTAAATCGCTTAAGCGATTGCTGAGCATTCTGGGCCCCGGGCTGATTACGGGCGCCTCCGACGACGATCCCTCGGGGATTGGCACCTATGCGATGGCCGGCGCGTCGCTGGGTTATTCCACGCTGTGGATGGCGTTGGTCACTTTTCCGTTGATGGCTGGTGTTCAATTGATTTGCGCCAGAATTGGCTTGGTATCTGGTTGTGGGTTGGCCGGCATTATGCGCCGGCGATATTCCAGGTGGATTGTTTATCCGGCGATTATGGCGCTGATCGTTGCGAATACTATTAACGCTGCCGCCGACATTCAAGCGATTGCCGCCGGGATTAATCTGCTGATTCCGGTGCCGATTGTGACGCTTACGTTGCCGATTGGCGTGTTGATTCTGGTGGTGCAAGTGTGGGGCTCTTACCAGTTGCTGGCCAAGATTTTTCGTTGGCTTACGCTGTCGTTATTTGCGTACATCGGGGCGGCATTTCTCGCCCATCCTAAATGGAACGAGGTTTTGAAAGGCACGGTGGTGCCCACATTCAGCTTCAGCAAAGCCTACTTGTCGATGCTGGTGGCGATTTTGGGCACGACGATTTCGCCGTACCTGTTCTTCTGGCAAGCGAATCAAGAGGTGGAAGAGCAGATGGCGAAACAGCACAAACGCAACAGCAAGCCCAAAACCGCGACAAGCAGCGAGCTGCGGATTGCTGCTTGGGATGTGAACGCCGGCATGCTGCTTTCCAACATCGTGATGTATTTCATTATTTTGGCGACTGGTGCAACGCTGCACGAAGCCGGTAAAACGCACATTGACACTGCGACCCAGGCTGCAGAGGCGTTGCGCCCCCTGGCGGGCGAAGCGGCGTACGTACTTATGGCGCTGGGGCTGATTGGCACGGGTGTTTTGGCTGTGCCGATTCTCACCGGGTCGGCCGGGTATAGCTTCGCAGAAATGGTGGGATGGAAATGCGGGCTGGATAAGAAGCCGCATGCGGCGAAGGGGTTTTATTGGATCATTGCGGCGGCCACCGCGGTGGCGCTGGTGATTGATTTTGTGGGTGTGAACCCGATGGATGCCCTGTTTTGGACGGCGGTGATCAATGGGTTTTTAGCGCCACCGATGTTGGTGATCGTTATGCTGATTGCCAACGATCGCAAAGTGATGGGGCGGCGTGCTAACGGACTAATCTTGAATTTTCTCGGGTGGGCGACCACTGCGTTCATGGCGGTTGCGACAATCGTACTCATGATCAGTTGGGCGTCATTGAGTTGACGGAAAACGCGAAGGGGTCGCCCGACGTTATTCAATTGCGATAACCCGCACCGTCTGTGCTAGTCGACATTGGTTAATTTTGATCGGTAGCTGACCAGCGCGGTCAGTCCTCATGCAGTGCGCAGAATTGCTGGCGCTGAAATTCGCCGTATTCGGCTTTCGACCACTAGCGCATCTCCGGAAAGCTTGTTTTGAGACACTGCGGCACGCAATATGCCTTTCCTAAACGTCCATCGATGGGGCATTTTAATTATGTGTTGGAGAGTCAGGGCGGATTCAAAAACATTCTTTCAAGGAGTACCAATATGAGTTACTTCACCAGACCGTTGATGGCAGTGGCGTGTGGATTGGTGGTGGCTGGGATTGCTGGTTGCGAACAATCGGCTGCATCGAAAGAAGAGCATCGGGTTGAGCAGGCGGCACAAGCCCAGCGCGAGGCGGTGGACCGCAATCTGGACGCTCAAAAAGATGCTGCCCAAGCTGAAAAAGAATCGATTACCAACCGGGAAAAGACGCAGGTAAAAGTGATTGAGCAAGATTCCAAGACTCGTGAAAAAGCGGTCGAATCGCAGGCCGATGCGGCCCATCGTGATGCGGCTGCGGCACAAGAACGAGCTGACAAGGCCAAGGAAAGAGCTGATCAGGTCGACCAACGAGCAAAGCAGGTTAATCAGTAAGTTGATTCCTAATTTCTCGCTGCAAGCCTAGCGACCCTCGGGCGTCGGCATAAAGCCGGTGTCCGAGGTTTTTTTATTTGGTTTACAACGATGTGATACTTTGACGAGGTTTGTCGCAGTGTGCGCAATTAGATCAACAGTCGCTAACTTGAGGTGAGAGCTGAGGTACGAGTGAGGTCAATCTTTGGATGACGCTTGCGGTTTAAAAAATAAAGACCCCCGAAGCAAAAGCTACGGGGGTCTTCCTGCGCAGATTCGTGCGATCTATTGAATTAACGGCGGGAGAATAAGACTCCGGCCAGGAACCCAATGCCTAGGCAAGTCAGGACCGAACTCATGGGATGTTGCTTGACTTGTTTTTCAAAGGACTGTTCCAGAGATTCGACTCTGTCAACTCCGTGGTTAACGTAGTCGGACGCCGTTTCGCGCAGGTCATCGTAGCCATCGCGGATGGCGCCAACGGCCTCGCTACCCATTTTTTGGACAGTGTGCATGACGCCATTGCGGGCCTCATCGGCCTGGTGGCGTAGTTGTTTGGCGCCGCGGCGGGCTTGGCGGCGGATGTTAGATGTGTGCGACATAGTGCAAC
>DASXPQ010000105.1:0-11916 GCA_036493575.1 Pirellulales bacterium | reverse complement strand
ATTCCCTCCCTGCCGCTGGGCGCATTTCTGCTGCTGGCATTTTTTGGCCGCGCTTTCGGTTCACGCAGCCATTGGCCGGTTATTTTAGGCTTCGCCGGATCATTCGTTCTCAGTGTGTTGCTGCTATTTCAGGTGCAAACGCAAACCAAGCAGCTCGATTCTTCGGAATCTGATCCCAATCGTAGCAACGGTTCATCCATCGGCTACGAGCACGTCTACACCCTCTGGACCTGGGCCGACGTCGCCGATGCCTATACTCCGCGCGCTCCCGAAGCCCCCACAACATCAGCCGCAATCGTTCCTGCAACACCGCACAACTTCACCATCGATATCACACTGCGTGCCGATCCACTTACCGTGTTCATGCTCTGCATGGTCACGTTTATTTCCACGCTGGTGGCCCTGTACGCCAGCGGCTATATGCATGGCGATCCTGGCTATCCGCGCTTCTTCACCTATATCGCTCTGTTTGTGTTCTCCATGACCATGTTGGTTTCAGTGAGCAACTTCCTGCTGTTGTATGTGTTTTGGGAAGCAGTCGGCCTGTGCAGCTATTTGCTCGTCGGCTTTTGGTACGAAAAGCCGGAGGCGGCCGCGGCCGGCATGAAAGCATTCCTCGTGAACCGTGTCGGTGATTTCGGCTTCGCCATCGGCATCTTTTTGATCTGGACCACCTACGGCACGTTGAATTTCCACGATTCGCAAGTCACCACAGCCAGCGGCGCTGTTCAGCAAGTTGCCGGCGTACTGGGACAAACACGCCTGGCCAATCCGACCATGTACGCCACCGGCGGCGTGGCAGTCGCTATTTGTTTACTGCTCATGGCCGGCGCTTGCGGCAAAAGCGCCCAGTTTCCATTGCACGTCTGGCTCCCCGACGCCATGGAAGGCCCCACGCCGGTTAGCGCACTCATTCACGCCGCCACCATGGTCACTGCCGGCGTCTACATGGTGGCCCGCTGTACTCCGCTCTTTATGGCCTCTTCCGCCACGCCTTGGTTCACCATCGGCGGCTCCCCGGTCACGGCCCAAATGGTTGTCGCCGCCATCGGCGGTTTTACTGCCATCATGGCCGGCACCATCGCCATCACGCAAAACGACTTGAAGCGCGTGCTGGCCTACTCCACCATCAGCCAACTTGGCTACATGTTCTTGGCTTTGGGAACCGGCTCGCTCCTGGGCATCGTGGCCGGCATGTTCCACTTGTTCACTCATGCGTTTTTCAAAGCCCTGTTGTTCCTCGGCGCCGGCAGCGTCATGCACGCCATGGGCGGCATCATCGATATGCGCCGCTTCGGCGGCTTGCGTCGCCTCATGCCCATCACTTGCTGGACCTTTTTCATCGGCTGTCTGGCCCTGGCAGGACTGTTTCCGTTCTCTGGCTTTTGGAGCAAAGACGAAATCCTCGGCGCCGTCCATCACCATGCCATGGAAGCCGAAGGCCTCGCCGGCAATTGGTACGCCGTACTGTATTGGGCCGGAATGATCACCGCCGGCATGACGGCGTTCTACACCTTCCGCGCATTCTTCATGACCTTCTTCGGCGAAGAGCGAATTCCGCACGAAGCTGGCCACCACGCCCACGAATCACCCCCGGCCATGACGCTGCCGCTGATGATTTTGGCCGTCCCCGCCGCCCTGATCGGCGGCTACTACGGTCTGAATCAAGGCATCCTCGATTTCCTCCGCCAAACACCCTCGCTCGCCTACGAAACCATCAGCCGCACCGTCGGTAAACCAGAGTCTGACGCCGGCGTGGCAATCGTCAGCTCCGCAATTGTTGTCGTCGGCATCGCCCTGGCGGCATTCTTATATTTGGGTAAACGCACCCAGGCGGAATGGTTTGGCCGCGTGCTCCGGCCGTTATACGCCCTGTCGAACGGCAAATTCTTTATCGATCAAATTTATTCTGTCTTTATTGTCTGGCCTCTTTGGGTTTTGGCCACCATCAGCTATTGGATCGATCGCTACATCATCGACGCCTTGGTGAATTTCGTCGGCGCGTTACCGGCATTTTGCGGCTCAATACTGCGCTCGCTGCAAAACGGCATGGTGCAGTTCTACGCCTTAGCCATGATGCTCGGACTGCTCGTACTAATCGGCGCTTTAATTTTGTGGCCCGGCTAAAAACGACCGCCTACTGCATACCGCCTACCTTTCATGCATAACATACTTTTAGCCACGATCCTGCTCCCCGCCGTCGGCGCGCTCCTGGCGTGGCTGGCTGCTTCGGGCGGTCTCAAAGCCGTGCGGCTCACCGCGCTCATCACCGCCGGCGTCACTCTGGCGCTCGCCGCCCATCTGGTCGTCCAATACTGGCTTGATCAAGGGCTCCGCGGCAACTACGCGGTCCAAGAATTCCGCTGGCTGGGCGAATCGGCCAAAATTCACTTTGCTTTCGGACTAGATGGCCTCAGCGTCTGGATGTTCGGCCTCTCCGCGCTCCTCACCTTTACCGCCGTCCTCGTAAGTTGGGACGCCGTGAAAGACCGCCCCGGCGGCTTCTACGCTCTGCTGCTTCTGTTGGAATGCGGCATGATCGGCGTCTTTTCCGCGCGCGACATTATTTTGTTCTACATTTTCTTCGAGTTCACGCTTATCCCGCTCTACTTCCTCATCGGCATTTGGGGGCATGAAGAGCGCCGCTACGCCGCCAACAAATTCTTCCTGTTTACTTTCACCGGCAGCGTCATCGCCTTGCTCGGTCTGATCGGCATCGTCCTCTGGGTCTACAACGCCACCGGCGAACTAACTTTTTCCATTCCGCAGTTGCACCAGCTCCTCGGCACGCATCCCATCCCCATGGACGCAGCCCACGGCCATTTGCAATTGCTGATTTTTCTGGCGCTGGTCAGCGGTTTCGCCGTCAAGGTCCCGCTGGTCCCGCTGCACACCTGGTTGCCGCTGGCCCACACTCAAGCGCCCACCGGCGGCAGCATCGATCTGGCCGGCATCCTGCTGAAATTGGGCACCTACGGCATCCTGCGGTTCTGTCTCCCGATGCTCCCCGACGCCACCGCCATGTGCATGCCCTGGATTTTGTGGCTCGCCGTCATCGGCATCATCTACGGCGCGCTGGTTTCGCTCGTGCAGGTCGATCTCAAAAAGCTCGTCGCCTACAGCAGCGTCAGTCACATGGGTTTTGTCATCCTCGGCTTCTTCGCCTTGAATCAATTGAGTTTGCAGGGCGGCATTCTGCAAATGATCAACCACGGCTTTTCCAGCGCCGGCCTGTTCGCCGTCGTTGGCATGATTTACGAACGCTACCACACCCGGCAAATCAGCGAACTCGGCGGACTGGCCAAGCGCACGCCAATCCTCGCCACGTTCATGCTCATTTTCACCATGTCCAGCATCGGCCTGCCCGGCCTGAACGGCTTCGTGGGCGAATTCATGATTCTGCTCGGTATGTTTCAGCGCGCGTGGTCCGACGCCCCTGGCCCGCTGGGCCCACAATTAATCGTCATCGCCGTGCTGTCGGTCAGCGGCGTCGTACTGGGTGCCTGGTACATGCTGTTGATGGTCAAGCGCGTCTTCTTCGGCCCGCTCAAGGAAGGACACATTTCACCGGCCCATGCTGGGCAAATTCACGATTTGCAGTTCAACGAAATTCTGGCTCTGACGCCGCTCGTAATTTTCATCTTCTGGATCGGCCTCTATCCCAAACTGTTTCTAAAACCAATTGCCCCGGCCGCCGACGAAATCCTCGCCCGCACCACCCAGCCGCTGGAAAACTACTACGCCGGCAAACCGCAAATCGCTGTCCGCGAAATCGCCACACCAATGGTTAATCCACCGGAACTGCAAACGTCCATTGCTCGCAAACCGTAACTCGCCAATGACCAACTCCACAACCATAACTCTGCTGTTGCCCGAAATCATTTTGATCGGTGCCGCCACGCTGTTATGTCTGTGGGGTGCCTTTCGGCCGCTCCGCGCTGCAGCCATAGTTCTAGCTCTGGCCGCGCTAGTCAGTGCAGCCATCGTTATGTGGGTCCAGGACGACAATCTAAACCTGTTCTCTGCCGCCGCACCGACGGCATCAGCCACAGGCCCGCTGGTCGTTGACCTGTTCGGTCATCTTGCCGGCTGGGGTATTCTGGCCGTGGGCTTGGTATTAGTGCTCATGATGGCTCGCCCACAACAGGACGGACAACTGGCCGAACAACTGGCTTCGCTGCTCTTCATGTTGGCGGGCTTAATGATCGTCGCCACTGCCAACGAATTGATTCTGCTTTTCGTCGGCTTGGAACTGGTGTCGATTCCCACGTATGTCATGCTCTACGTTGGCCGACACGATAGCCGTGGCCAGGAAGCCGCTTCCAAATACTTTTTCCTCAGCATTCTCTCCTCCGCTGTCCTTCTCTACGGATTCAGCTTTCTGTACGGAGCCGCGGGCTCAACTCGCCTCGATAAAATCGCCGTCGCCGTCTCGCTCGGCGGCCTCGGTGCCTCGGCCATCAGCTTTGGCAGTGTTCTGGTGCCCATCGCCATCTTGCTCATGTTCGCTGGCCTGGCATTTCGCTTGACCGTCGTGCCGTTTCATTTTTACGCCGCTGACGTGTATCAAGGCACCAGCAACGCCAACGCCGGGCTGCTTTCGACAATCCCAAAAATCGCCGGTTTGGCCGCCATCTCCCGAATTCTCCTGGCGTCGCTCCCCGGTTGGGAAACGCTCGGCTGGAAAGTAGTCCTCGTGGTGTCCGTCCTTACCATGACCTTGGGAAATATCCTGGCCCTCTGGCAAAACAACCTCCGTCGCCTGTTGGCTTATTCGTCAATCGCCCACGCTGGCTATCTACTGATCGGCTTAGCCGTCGCGTTGGCCGTCCGCACAACTCAAGTCGGCACAGCCGCAGGCGGTTTCTTATCCAACTCGGCCGCGCTAAACGGCCTGGGTGCCGCAATTTTCTATCTCGCCGTTTATATGTTCGCCACCCTCGGCGCTTTCGCCGCTCTCATCTATTTGTCTCACGGTGATCGGCAAGTCGATACACTCGACGACATTGGCGGCCTGAACCGCACCCATCCGGTCGTCGCATTAATTATCGCCGTGTTCATGTTCAGCCTGGCCGGCATTCCACCCCTGGCCGGTTTCTGGGGAAAATTCTCGCTGCTATACGGTGCGCTCACTCTCGACGAATTTTCCGCCCAAGGCGACATCTGGCTGCGACCCTGGTTCGTTGGCCTCGCTGTCGTGGCGGTGCTAAACGCCGCCATCGCTGCCGCCTATTATCTGCGCGTGATCGGCGCCATGTATTTTCGATCGCCCGAAAAGCAGAGTTCAAGTGCGATTCGCGGCCTCGGGCCCGCACTCGCAATGGCAATTTGCGTCGCCCTTACCCTTGGCATCGGCTTCCTGCCGGGCCGTTTTATTGACGGCGCCGTTCGTGCCGCTCAATCCATTGGCCAACCCGCTGCGCAACAAGCTGTGGTGCACCCAATGCCAATCGGCCCCTCGTCAGCGCTGCCAATCATCGCCAACAGCCATCCGCGGTGAATCTTGTCACGGGGCTGTCGTCGCAATAACTCTCTGATCATCGCGCGTTGCAAACTCTTTAAGCACCGTAAGATCGATACTATCGACTACTAATTTCACTGATCCGTCAAGAAAAACTCCGTTGACTCCTCCGGGATGCGCCGACACGAGCGGATTATTTGGGCCATGAGACTGATTGATACCCGGTCGATCATATTCTCGCGTATTGGGAGGATATCGAATGGATGTGATGTTCCATGCCGGTGGCGAAAATCCTGTCGAATAATTCGGCGGCGTGCCCAAGGCCGTCGTACCGGTAATCCAACCCGAGTTGAATCCCCCGTCGATGCGGTGCGCTACGCCGTGCGAATCGAGCACGTTATCGGAACATTCTCCCACAACTAAGGTTTTCGACAGCCCGTCACTCACTTGCCGCAGTCGAATTGCTTGGTTTGGAACTAAAACACCGCCGGCAGAAATCTGGCCGTCAGGGGGAACACAACACGCAGAAATTCTTACTTCGGGGAAACCTTCGTAATTGGTCGCTCCTGCAATGCCCACGTACGAAGGCATCATTGCTTTTACGGGAGGCACAGGCCAAAGTGCAGGCAACGGACTCGAAGGGCAGCACATCACTCCAATGATGACACCATCAACCGCCTGCGCATTTTGAGGGTTGAATGCCAGCCACCCACTGTTAGGGTTAATCAGGTCTAGCTTGTTAAATAGGTTCGTCTCTTCCAGATAAGGCGTGCAATCGGCCCACCAGCAAGTCCCAAAATTAACATTCGCTTTAGCGCCCACCGGGAGCCGCAGATGTGAGGCTTCATAGCTAAGTAGTGCCATACCTATCTGTTTTAAGTTGTTGACGCACGCGGATCTCCGTGCTGTTTCTCGCGCTGTTTGCACCGCAGGTATCAATATACTGACAAGCACTCCGACGATGGCCATTACAGCCAGCAACTCCACCAGTGTGAAACCCGAACGCGATGCCCGCAGTTTTTTAAGGCGCACCAGGCACATCGAAACTTCGTGCATGAAATGGCTGCTTGTAAATGCTTGCGGCCGATTCATAGCCGATTGAGAATCGTTCTACTGAAATAGCTGCTGCAGAAGACCACCGCCAAGAAAAGCAGGCTGATCGACGACGGTTCAGGAACGGCCTGCATTGAACCACCGCCCTCAGCCAAGTCACTTAGCAAAGACTGCAAATCGGCATTGGTAATGGTTCTCGATTGATCGACGTCACACAAAGCCAGTAAGTCGTCATCACTCAATTTGCGCGCACTTTGGTAATTGTGCAAATCGGAGAGCGCTAGCATCAGCGACGAAATGTCAGCAGCATTTACATGGCCATCGCGATTGACATCGCCACGGTGATATACAAACGGAGTTAACGATGTAACAGTGCTCAGCAAGTCGACAGCGCCAACAGGTACTTCATCATTCAAAATACTGAGAGCGCTCATAAAATCCGACAGCCGCAACTGCGCTGGCAGTGCGGAACTAGAATACAAGCTCGAACTGCCTGTTAAATCGATTTCGAATCGGCCCACCGTATGCCCAACCCCATTTACGACCAATGGTTGTTGCGGCGCCGGGTTCAATCCGCTCCAGTAAATAATGGTAACGATGTCTTTTGGCGGCCCGCTCTTTTGCGCCAGATCGTTCGAGATTTCGATCGCATAGCTGTCACAATCGACGGTCATGTTGCCGACGGTGGCTAAAAAACCACCAGGTATCTCCTGGGGATATATTGATATGTCAGCAGCGCCTTGCACCGTAATCGGCTGGGTGCTGGGATCAAAAAAGAATTGTCCTGAAAAGGGGCTATTGGCGGGTACCGTGATTCCATAGAGATGCGCAGGCGACGAGAAGCTCACCAGCCCAGAGAAGCTATACCCAACCGCTGACGCCAAGGAAGACTGAACCGGCAAAACCACAATGGCTATCAGCGGCAGAATTCCACACCGGTCAAGCTTTGAACGGCCCACTTTACTACCCCAATCTGAGTACTCAAGAAGAGCAGCCCGCCAAGATAACACGGCAGGAAGTCCATTGCTAGAATCCTAGAGGGAAATTAATTGCGGTCGCGAAAGCGCGTGCATCAGCAGATCATGATTACGTCCGGACTACTGGCCCACCTAACTCTGGTGGCTCTTTGGCTTACGAGTGACACGTTTTGGCTTGCCGTTTCCAGACGCTTCGATCAGCTCTAGAGGACTTTCGGCAGGACCTCCTAGTACTTGGCCATCCACTTGGAAGCACGATCCATGGCATGGGCAATCCCAGGTATTTTCAGCGCTATTCCAATGCACGATGCATCCGAGGTGAGTGCAATACGCTGAGACCGTATGAAGTTTTCCGTCGGCGTCGCGTGCGCAGGCGACTCGCTGCCCCTCCAGGTTCACAATTTTGCCTTCCCCTCGTTGCACCTGGCTGACCGAATCGGCCTCAGATTGCGTCAATCGATCTTTGAGAAAGTAATATGGGAAGTCGACATTTTCGAGCAAATAGTTCCAAGTGCCCCCGCGAATTTTCTTACGATCGACCGAAAACAGTTCCTTCCAAGGATTTTCCTTTCCCATGGCCCCATCGCGTGCCATCAGCGCCGCGACGGTTCCGAAAGTCATGCCATTTCCTCCGAAGCCGGTGGCAACAAATTGCCGTTGGGCCGTTTCGCCAATGTAGGGAAGTCCATCGTTGGTTACGATTACTTGCCCCGACCATTGCCGGTCCGGCTTGGCACGTGGAATGATTCGAAGCAAAGTTTTTCTTAGATCGCGAAACACCTCCGCCGTCTTGGCCGCTTGGCCAGTCTTATGATCTTTGCCGCCGAAGATGACGTAATCGTGTGCTTTTCCTGATTCCACGCGAAGATAGTAGTACGGATCCGAGGTGTCCCAAAAACAAGCTTCTGGCAAAAGATTCTTTGGAACACTCGCACCAATGACATACGATGAGTAGGGATAGAGTTTGGTTTGAAAAAGTGTCGCACTGATGATCCCAGTCTTCCCCATCAATGGCTTGTGAGTGGCGATGACTAGGTACCTCGTGTTGATTTGAAAATCATTTGCCACTACCCGCTGGGGCTTGTCCCGGACTTCGCTCACCTCGCTCCTCTCAAAAATTGCAGAACCGCCACCGTCGATTCGTTTAGCGAGAGCGAAAATGTATTTAAGCGGATGAAATTTTGCCTGATTCGGAAAATGCACGCCAGGAATGTCGAAGTATGGTACTTGCTCCAAATAGCGTGCCGGAAATCCCAACTTATTGGCCGCGCGAGCATCCTTCTTCAACCCGCTGTCCTTTCCTTCGCCGAACGGCGCGGTTAAGAAGCCGGGCACACGCTTGAAATCGCAATCAATGTCTTCATCGTTCACAATCGACTCGATCGTATCCACCGCCACGGCGCCCGCTTTTAGAACGAGGCTCGCAGCTCGCTCACCAAAGGCGCTGACCAATTTGGAAATCCGTAAATCCGGAACATACGTGAGATGTGCGGTTGTGAGACCAGTGTCGACAAAGCCTAAACGTCGGCGTTCTACCAGACAGACCTTCTTGCCGGCCTTTTTTAGCAGGTAGGCGACCGTAACTCCCGTGATTCCGCCGCCCACTACGACCACGTCATAACTGGCATCTCGTGCGAGCTTGGGAAATCTTGGGTGTCGGATTGCTTGCCAAACAGGTTCCGCGTTCATAGCGCATCAATGGCGTAGATAAGTCGGTTATTGTGAACCGCTGAGCTCAAAGTGCACATGCTGTGCCGAGACCACCAAATGACAACATGCTTCGAACCCCATCCAAACATTCTCACTAACGCGGTTTAGAAGCCGCAACACGGCGATTAGCTCGGTTGCGCTGCCGTGAAGTTTGCCGTCCATGCCGGCTCAACGTTTTTAAGTTCAGTTTACTATGCAAGCGGGTCTCGGCTTTAAGTATCCTTTCGATCTGCGATAAGGCTGCATCATTCTCTGAAACTGTGTTTGCCGCCACGCAATCTCGAGGAACGATAACTTTCAAATCACGCAAGTAGGCATCATTGGCGGTAAACAGTACGCAAATATTGGTGGAAAAACCGGCCAAAATCACAGTCTGGACTCCTAAATCGTTCAACAGAACCTCGAGCGCGGTGCAATAAAAACCAGAGTGTTTCGGCTTAAGCACGAAATAATCATCCGTGTCAGGTTGAAGCAGTTCTACAATGGGCTTACCGCGAGACTCAGATGCCAGACAATGTTTCACTAACCGGGTGAAGTCCGATCGCCAGCGCCCGAAATTGTCGTTGGCATAAATGACGGGCATACCGGCAGCCTTTGCTTTGGCCTTTAATCTGCGGATGCAACGAGCAGCGGGAATCGCTTGTTTCAACAATTCTGAGGCTTCGGGAAAATCAAAATCATTGATCACGTCGATCAAAATCAACGCCGCCGCTGCTTTCGCAATCTTTTCGCCATGTAAATATTTGGCCGGCATAACTATTGGATTGTTGTGCGCCGAATATTGGATTGCTCGCCATTAGTGCTTGCCGCACCGTATGCCTTTAATAAGCGCAGGAGCGCAACTTCGTCCTGCCGTAGCCCCCGTTTTTGATGTCCGTTTCGATGTGTGTCTTGGAAGAGTTCTCGGAATCTATTTTTTTCCGCGGTGGAGAGAAACATGGGGTGAATGTAGCTGTTACGGCACACCGCCGGTGTATTGCCAAGCTGCTTGGCAACATCTTTGACCGCGGCAGCTAGTTTTGATTGGGTAATCGCTGCGGACTTGCTTAGCAGTTTCGCTGCGGATAGAGTGCCGGCCCAGGTACGAAAATCCTTGGCTGTGAATTCCTCGCCCACAATCTCATGCAGGTAATCGTTGACCTGTCCCGAGTGAATGGGGTGCGCTTGACCTTCCTCGTCCAGATATTCGAACAGATCATGGCCGGGAAGTTCCTGGCATCGTTTTACAATCTTGGCAACTTTTTTGTCGCTCACGTCGATCGCGTGCGTCTTGCCGCTTTTCCCCTGAAACTGAAAGCGTACGGTGGAACCGGATACCTGGGCATGCCGATTTTTAAGAGTCGTCAGCCCAAATGAATTGTTCTCGCGAGCATATTCCTCGTTGCCGACGCGAATTAAACTTTCTTCCAATAAGCGGACCACAGTGGCCAGCACTTTCGTGCGCGTGATTCCGGACTGCCTCATGTCGCTTGCCACCCTGCGGCGAATTCGAGGCAACGCTCGGCCAAAAGCGGCCATCCGATCGAATTTATTGCCATCCCGAATGCTGCGCCACCGCGAGTGATAGAGATATTGTTTACGGCCGCGAGCGTCACGACCAGTGGCCTGCAAATGGCCATTAGCAGCCGCGCAAATCCAGACATCTGACCAAGCAGGAGGGATGACTAAGTGATGAATACGCGCCAAGGTGAGGGCACCACCTATCCGCTTCCCCTTTGAATTCTTGTAGACAAACCCTTTGCCATTGCGAATCCGCTGAATTCCAGGGACAGAATCCGTTGTATAGATTAGTGAAGCGTCTCGAGCTGCTTTTCTCGCAGTGACCGAAGGGTCAGACTTAGTGCGCATGGGATTCGTTCAAGCTCTCTTTTTTGCTTTAGTTTTTCTATGATGATTTCGACCAACTTTATGGTTCCGATGTCGCGATCTAGCATGTTCCACACTGCGTTGGAGCGCATCCATCAGATTAATGACCTCAGGTTCTTCCTCCTCCGGCAATGAAATGTCTCCCCCTTTCTTTCGGGCTTCAATCAGCTGTTTCACTTTTTGGCGATAGCGATCCTTGTAATCGCTGAAGTCGAATTTGCCTTCATGCCAGTTGGCGATTAGTTGCTCGGCTAAGCGTAACTTACGAGAATTGGTTTCGGGTCTTGCAATGTCGCGATTGATTTCGGCGGGCTTGCGAATCTCCGCATCGTAATTGAGCATCGACATGGTGAGTACACCCTCGAGTGGCCGAACCAACGCTAACTGTTCTCGGCCAGAGAAAACGACTTGTCCGATACCGCACTTGTTTTGGCGCTCCATCGCAGTCTCCAACAACGCATAGGGTTCGTTAGAACTGGCGCCCGAGGGAATGAGATAATACATCCGCCCGTCAAAATAAATCGGATCAATCTCGTCGGCTCTAACAAAAGCATCCAGAGTCAATGCACGCTCGCTCTGCGTTCGCAATTCGTCCAATTCTTTCTTATCGAATTCCACGTATTTTCCCTTGGTGTATTCATATCCTTCGACAATCTCATCATTGGAGACTTCGCCGTGTTTCGGGCAGACTTTGGCGAAATGAATGCGCTGATGGTCTGGCGCATGCAGTAGATGAAAGTGCACCTCCGCGTTTTCTTTGATCTCCGCATTCACCGCTTGCACTTCGAAGGACACCAATCCGAAGCGTAATGGGCCACGCCAACTGGCCCGATGCTTGGACCGAACTGG